>CAMAKT010000158.1 GCA_945836135.1 uncultured Clostridia bacterium
CCCGAAAAATAAAGGTTTAGAAACAAAAATAGGGTAGTAAACTTGACACTACCGTAACAAATTGGGAGGAAAAGTCATGAATTCTAAGAATTGGTGTGGCAATATCAGATTGCCGCGGGAATTCAAAAGAGGCATCAGAAGAGGCATGTCCATTCTGCTTTCAGTGGCAATGATAGCAGGAAGCATATCTCTCTCCGATGTAAATGCGGTACCTGTAAGTGCAGCTTCTGTATCCAAGGCAGCTACAGGCACTTATACAATGGGACAGGGCGGCAGGATAAGCGCAACTACACTGTTCAATGAGGATACAGGCTATGGCTTCAGTGATGTGAGCTATCCTGATGAGGCAAAGGGATGGGACGGAGCCGTATATTATCCTAGAGAGGCATCTGTCGTTGCAGGTAAAGCTTCCTATGTAACAAATGCAGATGGATATCTTGCAATCGGAAGCAAGGTATGGACCGAGACAGAGAGCACAGGCTATGGCGTATATACATACGAAAATACATCAACCCTTGATTTTGCACTTGAGAATGCGGATTATACGGTAAGCGTTGAGCTTGTTAATCCTACATCTAATGCAATTAAGGTTTCACTTGAAGCGGAGAATATTGCCAAGGCTTCCAATATAGAGGTGGCTGCCGGAGCGACAGTTACTCAGGATATTACAGCATGTCTTGTGGACGGGGTGCTTAATCTTAAGTTCTTAGAGACTTCAGGAAATGCCGTAACCGAGAGTGATGCTGCTCAGGGGACAGTATATGTAAGCAAGGTTACAATCACCAAGGCTGCTGCCAAGACAGCAGGTGACAAGCCTACAATTTTTATAGCTTCAGATTCTACAGTTCAGACTTATGAGTCTAACTACTATCCGCAGACCGGATGGGGACAGACCCTTTACAGCTTCTTTGGTGAGTTTGTTGAGGAGCGTGAGTGTGAGAACTGCGGATACAGCCAGTCACAGACTTATGAAACAGCTAATGTCATCATAGAGAACAGAGCTATCGGCGGACGAAGCTCCAAGTCCTTTATCGAAGAGGGCAAGTTCGATGATTTATTAGAGGATGTAAAACCGGGAGATTATGTACTTATTCAGTGGGGACACAATGATGCAACAACATCAAGACCTAACAGATATGTGTCACCGGCGGATTTTGAATATTGGATGCAGTATTATGTAGACGGAGTATATCAGAGAGGTGCTACACCTATTCTTGTAACACCTGTTGCAAGATACAGCTACACAACCAATGAGGATGGTACTTTAAAATCCTTCGTTGGAAATTTTGAGAAGTATGGCGATGTAATGCGTAAGATGGCAAAGGAACAGAACATTCCTATCGTTGATCTTACAGCACGCTCTACAGCATTATGTAATGATTTCGGCATTGAAGGTGCAAAGTCATTGTTCCTCATACTTGCTGCCGGAGATTATCCACAGGGTGCTTATGCCGGTGGTGCTAACGACTCAACACACCTTCAGTATTATGGTGCATATAAGTTTGCACAGTGCGTTGCAGAGGGAATTGTTGATTACGCTAAGGAAGGCGCTACAGATGAACTTGACGAGCTGGCAAAGCTTGTGGTAAACAAGGTTCCGGCCAGTACACCGGGTGTTGTGACGGGACTTAAGAGCACAACAGTAGGTGCATCTTCCGTTACAATGACATGGGATGCTGAGGACGATTCAGAGCTCTATTATATTTACAGAGCAGTACTTGAGGATGGACAGACAGCAGAGGATATTGATTTCAGTACTGTTGAAAGATATTCTGTTACACCTATGAACAAGTATTCCGACAGTGCCTGTGAAGCAGGAGTTACTTATGCTTATGCGGTACGCGGTTTTAACCCTAAGGGTGTCGGCGAAATATCAAATGTAATAGTTGTAACGACCAAGACAGCAGGTTATAAGTTCGATATCAATGCCGGAGATGGCGGCGAGACGGAAGCAGGCTGGATTGGAATCGGCACAGGTATGTATAACGCTGAGACAGGCTACGGCTGGATAACATATCCGGGAGCAGGACGTGACCGTGGCGTGCAGGATAACGATTCTTATTCATTAATGGGAAGAGATTTCACATTAGGCGTAGGAGAATTTGCTGTGGACCTTCCTAATGGTGATTATGAGATTACCTGCTATGGTGGTGATATTTTACCGGGAACTTCTACACAGAAGACGTCCTATACTGCAGAGGGTAAGTCAATAGGAAGCATTTCCGTAAGACAGGGCGTTGCCAGCGCAACCAATACAGTAAGAGTAGAAGACGGACAGCTCAATGTAGCCACTGTGGGAAGCGGTCTTGTATACTTTAACGGTTTTACCGTAACAGAGATTCTCAAGGCACCTTCTTCACTGGTTGCTTCCGAGAAGACGGCTCAGGGCTCTAATATGACTTTCTTATTGGGCTTTGTAGGCGTTGATGATGCAGCAGGTTATAATGTATATCAGAAGAGTACTTCTGATGAGAGCTTCAGATTAGTTAAGACATTTACAAAAGAAGAATATGCAGCGGATGATCTTGCATGCAGGGCAATGTCTGTTGTACTTGGCGAGACTTACGAGTACTACATGACCTGCTATACAGCGGACGGAACAGAGTCTGCACGTTCTAATATAGAGACAGTTGTTGCGGTAGTTGAAGGTGTAAAGGTACCTTCTGCTCCTTCAAATGTTGTATGCGTGGACCCGACAGCAGGTACACAGGGAGTACGGAGTACAATCACAATTTCCTGGAATGCTGCAGCAGTTGAGGACAGCAATAATGGGTCTGTAATTAAGTATGTTGTTTATCGTTCCGATAAGGCGGAGGACGAGAAGGGCTTTACCGGATTTGAAAAGGTAGGCGAGAGTGCAACATGTACTTATACGGATACATATTACGATCTGGATACCAATATCAGCTACTACTATAAGGTGGCAGCTTTGAATGCAGGTGGCTTGGGAGAGCTTTCAGCAGCATGCAAGACACCTGTGACAGGAACACTTACACAGAAGAATTTAGAGAAGTATACGGACAGAGCACTTGTGGCTGTTAACCTTGCAGGCGATAAGGGTGCCGAGGTACTTGTAAGCGCTATGGACAGTGAGGGAAATACCCTGACAAGTGGTGTATATTTAAGCTGGAGAAGCTTTGAAGCGGATTTCGATGCAGACAACAATCTGACAACTACATTTGATGTATACCGTGACGGAACATTGATTGCAGATGATGTAAAGGTTACAAATTTAGTAGATGCAGGTGGTAATGCTGCTTCCGTATACAAGGTAGTAGGCAGCAACGATGCAGGTATTGGTGTTAAGGCAGTTGATACAAAGTGCTGGGCTAACCAGTATCTTGAGTTAAGCCTTTTCTGCCCTGAGAATGAGACAGTACCGGCATACAACGACCAGCCTACAGAGTGCAACTACAGCGCAAACGATATGTCACTTGGCGACCTTGATGGCGACGGTGAGCTGGAGTTAATTGTTAAGTGGTATCCAAGCAATGCTAAGGATAACTCAGGTTATGGATTTACAGGAAAGACATTCCTGGATGCTTATGACGTTAACTTCGCAACGGGAGAGGTAGAATTATTATACAGAATTGATATGGGTGTCAACATTCGTTCAGGTGCCCATTATACACAGTTCCAGGTATGGGATTTTGACGGTGATGGCAAGTCTGAAATTGCAGTAAAGACAGCTCCGGGAACAACTGTTTTAAGACCTACGGACGGAACAGCAGCTACTTTGGCAGAGGTTGAGTGGATTGATTGCGCATCAAGCACACTTCCTACAGCTACCGTAAGCGAGCAGAATGATTACCGTAATTCAGCAGGTTATGTGCTTGACGGACCTGAGTATTTCACAATGTTTAATGGTGAAGACGGAAGTATCTTAGACACCGTAGACTATACTCCTAAGAGAGGTTCCGTAGGAGCTTGGGGAGACGGTTATGGTAACCGTGTGGACAGATTCCTTTCAGCAGTAGCTTATCTCGATGGTGAGAATCCTTATGCAGTATTCTGTAGAGGTTATTATACAAGAACCTGCCTCACAGCATACTATTATGATAATGAGAGCGGTAAGATTAAGGAATACTGGGCATTTGACACCAACAATGTAGGTTCTGAGTATGAGGCTCAGGGTAACCATGGCATTGGTGTAAATGATATTGACAATGATGGTAAGGACGAAATTATCTACGGCTCATTAGTTGTTGACCATGACGGAACTCTTAAGTATTCAACAGGTCTCGGACATGGCGATGCAATGCATATTTCAGACTGGGTAGCTTGGAATGACGGTATTGAAATTATGCAGGTACATGAGCATGACAATGCAGCATACCATGTAGAAATCCATGATGCAGAGACAGGCGAAATCCTTATGGGTTACTGGACAGGTAAGGATACAGGACGTGGTGTTGCAGCAGATATTGACCCGACAGCATTAGGAGGAGAGTGGTGGTCAATTGCAAGTCCTACCTACGAGGGCAACGATGAGCCTGAATGGGATTCCACAGACGGTGAGGTATACTCGACACAGTCTAAATTAGGAGCACTTGTAAAACTTTCCAATGTGACACCTGCATCCAACGCTTCAATTTTCTGGGACGGAGATTTGTTAAGTGAAGTTCAGGATCACACATTTAACAAGTCAGCATATGCACCTACAGGTGTAGTTCTTTATAAGTGGGATTATGAAAATGAGAAGCAGGTACCTCTTTTCTACTCAACAGAGGTATACTCAAGCAACGGTACAAAGGGTAACCTTGGACTTATAGCTGACTTCTTAGGAGACTGGAGAGAGGAAATTATTGTTCGTGCTGCTGATGCAGTAACAGCACCGGATTCAGATCCTAATAAGATTCGTATCTATACAACAACAATTCAGACAGATTATGTTGTACCATGCTTACTTGAAAACCTTGCTTACAGAGAAGGCGTTGCATGGGAGAACGTAGGCTACAACCAGCCTGCTAACTTAAGCTACCTCCTTTCAGAGGGGCTTGTGACATCACAGCTTTCACTTGGTGGTATCACAAAGAACAGCGCCGAGGTTGTATTTACTGAGGCTTCCGACGGCGTATACGGACATAATGTTACAGGTTATGAAATCTACAGAGCAGAGGGCGACGGCGAGTTCGAGTTAATCGATACTCTTGACCTTGATGAGTTGGTAGAGTATGTACCGGGTCAGGGAACTGAGGAGCCGGAAGAACCGGAGGAGCCGGAAGAGGTTGACCCTGTATGGCTTAAGTTTGACTTTGGTAACGGAGCAGTAGAGGAAGGCTGGACACAGGTAGTTGGTACAGATTTATATGATGCTGAAAAGGGATATGGCTTTGTAATGGCAGAGGGCGTAACAGATGCAGGTGCAAGCAAGACCTATGCATCAGGTGCAGAAAGCTTAGGAGATGTATATGATGACTGTGTACTTGGCTGGATAGCGAATGGTCAGATTGAGTTTGATGTTAATGTGCCAAATGGAACATATGATGTAACATATTATGTATACAATGGCTCCGGCTATGTATATGACCAGATGACAGCAGAGGGAACATCATTTACAGATTTAAGACACGGAAACAGTGATAAGGGCTTATGGAGTGAAACCATTCGTGTTACAGTGGAAGATGGTGTACTCAATTTTGTAAACACAGTAAGCAAAGGCGGATATGCTGCTCTCTATTTCTCAGGTCTTGAAATTAAGGATGTAACCTATGATGAATGGTTTGCAAACTGGCTTGAGGAGAATAAACCAAGGTATTATAAGTTTGATTTTGGTGCAGGAACAGTAGAAGACGGCTGGACACAGGTAGTTGGTACAGATTTATATGATACTGATAAGGGATATGGCTTTGTACTGGCAGAGGGCGTAACAGATGCAGGTGCAAGCAAGACCTATGCATCAGGTGCAGAAAGCTTAGGAGATGTATATGATGACTGTGTACTTGGCTGGATAGCGAATGGTCAGATTGAGTTTGATGTTAATGTGCCTAATGGAGAATATGATGTAACATATTATGTATACAACGGCTCCGGCTATGTATATGACCAGATGACAGCAGAGGGAATAGCATTTACAGATTTAAGACACGGAAACAGTGATAAGGGCTTATGGAGTGAAACAGTTCGTGTCACGGTGGAAGATGGCGTACTCAATTTTGTAAATACAGTAAGCAAAGGCGGATATGCTGCTCTTTATTTCTCAGGTCTTGAAGTTAAGGCATCAAACTATGATGAGTGGATGAATACATATTATCCTAGTGAGGATACAACCGAGGAAGAGACCACGACCGAGGAAGAGACCACAACCGAGGAGGAGACTACAACCGAGGAAGAGACCACAACTGAGGAAGAGACCACAAC
>CAMAKT010000159.1 GCA_945836135.1 uncultured Clostridia bacterium
GGATTGTGGTTGACCGGACAGATTGTAAAAGATATAATGTATGGAGATAATAATCATTTAAAAAGCACGGGATGATAGAGTAGCAGGATAATCGAAGGGGAATGGATATGGCAGACTTAGAACAGTATATTTCAATGATTTTGGGAACGGATTTCAAGAAGATAATAATCAGCAATCCTGCGACGAAATCGGAGAAATACCAAAAGATGGTCGTGGAAAAAAAGAAGGATTTCTGCCAGATTGCAAAATATACCGAGAAGCAGGTATTCCATGAAAATGTCAAGGCGGATGCTGTTTTAGGAAGATGTGTTGAACTCATCGATGGACATTACAGACAGGTCAATGGTATGGCAGAGGACGCAGAGCATATCATTCTGATTTCTAAAAACGGCAGAAGCAGTTATAAGGTTAAGAGGCTTGCCACAGAGGCAGTACGTGTAGTGCAGGAGCCGTCATCCAGCGAGCATAACCGTAAAAAGAACTATATTCTCAGTGAGGGCATGAATATAGAACCCCTTGTGGACATGGGCGTATTCACCCGGGATGGCAGGGTGGTGAATTCCATGTATGATAAATACAAGCAGATTAACCGCTTTGTGGAGATACTTAATGATGAGATATCAAGTCTTAAGACAAAGAAGCTGAACGTTATTGACTTTGGCTGCGGCAAGTCATATCTGACATTTGTTGTGTACTATTATCTTACTGAGGTTATGGGAATTGAGGTAAATATGATTGGACTAGACCTCAAGGCTGACGTTATAGATAAGTGCAACAAAGCTGCAGAAAAGTACCATTATGACAAGCTTAAGTTTGAGCTTGGTGATATCAACGGCTATAAGGCACCCTTTGACGTTGATATGGTAATCACACTGCATGCCTGCGATACAGCCACAGACTATGCTCTATATAATGCGATACAGTGGAAGGCGATGTGGCTACAGGACACAGCTCTTAGAGTTCATTGATTTTGACCATACTCCGAAGAACATTCTCATAAGAGCTGCGTACAGACCGGTTGTTCCTAAGTCTGTAAAGGAAAATGCGCTTAGGGAGATTAATGCTCTTATGGACGAATTTTCCTTTGAACCAACGCTCTATAAGCTGTTAGAAATTGATCGAAAAAATAGTAACTAATAAGAGGGACATCCGAGGAATGGGGATTAACACGAACCAGAGAAATCATGCGGAAGCCTATGGTGAGGATTTTTCACGCTATTATCTAGCTACAAGAGATTATTTATGTTATAATAATCTAAAATATACTTCTCAGAGGAGGATACAGAATGCGCGATTACGATGAAAAATATTTTGTTGCCAAAGCGAATAAACGAGCCGGAATTACATGGCTGTTATTATTGATTATTGGAACGATTTATTATGGTCTGAAGGCAGGCGAACATGAAGTGTCGGTAATAACCTATGTGATTGTTACCATTTGTGGATGGTTTCAGTATGTATTGTCCAGCATTTTGTTAATAGTTAAGGGAAAAGACAATCCGAAATACAAGTGGTTCGTGAGTATTGGATATCTCGCTTATTATGCAGTTATCGCATGGATGACAACAGACCAGATATCCTTTGTATTTATTCTTCCGTTGATTTCCGTGCTAGTTCTGTACAAGAATCCAAAGTTAATCAAAGTCATGATGTGGGTCACCATGCTTATTTTACTTTCCAGTAATATCTATAAGGGCTTGACCAAGGACATGATGGATTTTGTATTCAGTGAGGATTGTGGACTGCAGTTTGCCATTGTTGTGTGCTGTCTGGTTTGTACAGGCATGTCAATTAAGCATCTTGTAGAATCTGATGGTGCATTGACCGGTTCGATTCAGAGTAATCTGCAACGTGTGGTACAGACTATTGAAAAGGTAAAAGTAGCCAGCACTGAGGTGGTAGACGGTGTGACTGTAGTGCGTGAATTGGCAGATGAGAACCGCAAGAGCGCAGAAAATGTAGTAGTGGATATGCAGCAGCTCTCTGGTGATAATGGTGTACTGAATGACCGTACCATGTCTTCTATGGAGATGACCAATGTCATTGATACTCAGGTAGGAAATGTAGCTGGGTTGATTGAACAGGTTGTCACATTGATTGATGCCTCTGTACAGCATGCTAATGCCAGTTCGGATGAACTTGCAGGAGTGGTAGAAATCACCAATAAGATGGCGACTCTCTCGGCAGAAGTAGAGCAGGTGCTGAATGAGTTTAAGACAGAATTCGAAAACGTGAAGGCCGAGACAGGTACTATTGAAGGTATTACCAATAAGACAAATCTCTTGGCACTTAATGCTTCTATTGAAGCAGCAAGAGCCGGTGAAGCAGGAAGGAGTTTTTCTGTTGTAGCAAATCAGATTCGCGAATTGAGCAGCGGTACACAGACTTCTTCCACCAGAATCATGGATGCTTTGTCTCGTTTGGAAAATACTTCAGAAAGAATGCTGGGGGCAATTACAGAGACGATTTCGTTGATTCAGACCAATATGGAAAAGGTAGACCATGTAGAGCGTAGTGTTACGGATATTACCCAGGATGCTACGACTCTCGGAGTAAATATTAAGATTGTAGATAGTGCAGTTAAGGAAGTGGAATCATCCAATAAGACGCTTACCAGCAATATGCAGCAGGTATGTGAGCTCATGGATATCATGACAAAGCGTATTGACCGTGCTTCCTACGCCACCAAGGAAACTCTAAGCAAATATGATGAAAGTGCGAGAAATGCCTCAAATATTGAGACGGTTGTAGGTCACTTGATGGAAGAGCTGGGTGTGGGCGGCTTCATGGGCGTGCAGGATGTCAAGGCAGGCATGAAGATTGCCATTGTTTTGGATACAACATCCGGCAGGAAAGAATATGTGGGTGATGTGGCAAACCGCATAGATAATGATTTATATATACGTTTGGAAGATGGTGGAAAGGATATCATTGATAAGAGAGAGCGTCATGCCGTATGTCAGCTGCGTATTGTTGTGGACAATGTATTATACAGCTGGAAAGAGGTTAGACTGCATTTCAATACTTTCACTGAAAATGGCAAGTACAGGATTACTGTGGATTCCAATCCTCAGGTATTTAACCGCAGAAAATATCCGAGAATGCCACTGACTAGCAGCTGTTCCATCAAGGTAAAAGGTGAGGAAAAGACCTATCAGGGGAAAATGGTGAATATCAGTGCTAATGGATTTGCCTTTGCCTGCCAAGATGCGTTGTTTGCTTCGGGTAAGGGAAAAGACGTTATACTGGAAGTTGGGAATTTTGATGTGGTGAAGGGTGGCAGATTAGAGGGACGCATTATCCGCTCCTCCAATAATGACGGTGAGTATATTGTTGGTTGTCGTATGCCGCAGGACAGTGACTCCATTAAGGAATACATAAGCAGGAATTACAGTGAATAATTAGGAAAGCCTGCCGGGTATTACAATCGTGATATCACCGCTTATTTCACTTATGCAGGATCAGGTAAAGGCACTCAATGAAGCAGGAATTCATGCAGCATATATTAATTCCCCACTTACAGAAGGTTGGCAAAGGTCAGAAGGCCACATATTCTGTGATGATGTCGTCCCCCATTTTCTTTAGCCTGTCGTTCAATGCACGAAGCGATGTCTGCAGTACATAGTATGAATTAAGAGTCTTATCAAATGCTGCCAATGCCAGCTGGTCATTCCCGTTGCTCTTAGCTATAAAGGAATCCGTTGCATATGTATGTAACTGTGCATGGGCGTTCTTTACAGCTATGAATTCCTCCGTATCAGCTATTTTGGAGTTAATATGTGATTCTATCCATTTACCTAATTTACAACCACTTGGATCATTCACCTGTGATGCTTTCAACTGCTCAAAACCTACAATATTATTGTAAATTCTCCAAGTCAGAACATAATGGTCCACTTCAAAGATAGACAACCGGTCTCTGGTTGACACATTAGAATTTTTCTTTAATAAATCACTTCGCGTTTTATCGTTATATCGTCCGATTTTGAACATATGCTTTCCAAGGGCAAGGCAGTCGTCAGACAAAGCTTGATTACTTTGAAATAATTCGTGCATCTGATTGGCAAAATTGTGTGTGGAACGTGTCTGTAAATCGATTGCCGTGAAAACAGAATCCAGCCGTTCCTCAACATCATTTAGCTGGCTGTTCATCCGGTTCATTTCCTCCAGACTGTTCCCGGTCTTTTCATTTTCATCTATAAGCAGTTGTGTTGTATCATTCATTGAAGTTGCAATACTATCAACGGTGGTTGCAATCTGCTTCACATACTGACCGATTTCCTCAGAGGATTTCTGAACATCCATGGCCAGGGCTCTCATATTGTCTGCCAGTACACCGAAGCCTTTGCCGGCTTCTCCTGAGCGGCCGGCTTCGATGGAAGCATTTAATGCAAGAATATTACTTTCCCTTGCTATATTCTGTACCGAATCAACAATCTTATGTATTGTTGCAATATTCTGTCGGAATTCCTGTAAATCACGGTCTATCTCTGCTAATTTAATAGTTGATTGCTGTACATCATGAATATTACCCGACATAGTGTCTACAACCTGTTCGGAATACATTAACAGATTTTTGGTATTGTCACGGATGTTAGACATATTATCGGATATGTCTCCAATGGAAGCGTCCATATTCTGGTGATTTTCTTGCATTTCTGACAGCAGACCGCTCTGTATTCCAACCTGATCAAAGGTCTGTTTGATTAATGTGTTATCTCCAAGGGCACCCATGGCTGAATTGAGTCTCATAACTGTGGAGTTGTTCAATGACTTACTATGCTCAATCAGTTTATTTATTTTTTCGGCATACACATGGTTATGAAATTCACTGACATCAATCTTATCTGCATCACCTGACAGAATCAGGTCAATCGCCTTCATTAATTTTCTATGTTCGGAAAAGAATAATATTTTCATATATGCTCGCCATGACTCCTTTCACAGATGTTACCTTACCATTATAGCATTGGTTCTCCGAAATTTACAGCAAAATCCATATATTAGGAAATTTTTGGCGCCATAAATAATCTGTATCTATTAGAAAGATAAAAATCGTGATATAATTTTTACTATGTTGTTAGAAAGAAATCATCACAAATGATTTGCAACGAGAGAATGAGTTCCAACGAATTGCAAATAGGCTATATCACGAACACAACCGTGTATACAAATTACATCAACGACTTCAAAATTTTTATTTTGAGAATTTTGAATAAAATGATTAACTAAAATCTGAAAGAAGATTCATTTGATGGGGGAGATACTTGCATGATTCAATATAGAAATTTAAGTGAAGCTGAAATCAACAGAGGGCTGTTTTCGGATTTTGTCCGCCGTCAGGTGGTTACAAAATGCTGGAGGAAAGAGAACGGAGAATGGAAGATAAAAGATGTTCCGTTTGTAGATGACTGGTCAGAAGAAAACTATGCAACGCTGGTGTCTTGCTTAAAGAATACCGTTCTTACAGGTGGCTTCGTATACGGAGCTTTCTATGATAGAAAATTGAAGGGCTTCGTTTCGGTAGAGCCGGCATTATTCGGCGGTGAACAGAAGTATCTGGACTTGTCCAGTATCCATGTATCAGAGGATATGAGGGGACAGGGAATCGGAAAAGCTCTTTTTCTTGTGGCAAAAGAATGGGCAAGGGAAAATGGCGCAGGGAAATTATACATATCGGCGCATTCATCAGTGGAGAGCCAGGCATTCTATAGGGCGATGGGATGCGTGGAAGAGGAGGTCTATAATTCAAGGCATGTGAAGGAAGAACCCTGCGACTGTCAGCTCGAATGCAGTCTGTAAATAGAGCCTGCATGAGATGGTTCACGATTCATGGTAAATGCTTTATATTTGAATTAGATGTTGAAATATAACAAAGAGAATGTTATCATGAAATTGTCTTTGAGACATAATTTAAGAGAAAGAGCACTGTAAGTGTAAGGTGAGGAAATGATTAACAGATAGTTTGATTTAGGTGAAGCACATGTTTTTGGAAGGACCTGTTGTTAAGGTTTGTTTGTGTACGCTTAAATTAGATTATCGCAAGTATCATTTCATTTATTGTTATCTGCAGGATAATTATAAATAAAGGTTTATTGCGAGTCTGTTTTGCGTATGCGAAACAGGCTCGTTTTGCTTTGAAAAAAGGAGGAGAATATATGTTACAGATAAACGAACTTACACTTACACACAGAAAAGATCTGCGGGTGATAATAGAAAATTTTAATTTGGTGTTAAATAATGGTGATAAAGCTGTTATTATAGGAGAAGAGGGTAATGGGAAATCTACCTTGATGAAATGGATATATAGCCCCAAGCTGGTGGAGGGTTATATAGAAGCAAGCGGTGTCAGG
>CAMAKT010000160.1 GCA_945836135.1 uncultured Clostridia bacterium
GGTGCTTTGCTGCCGCCGGTGCTTAGCGGCTGTAGTTTAGCCGCTTATGCACCGTTGTGTGCAGCAAGCAGCGAGAGCGTGCCTGGCGGCAATATATTAAAATTGCACAACGTCCGGTGCCAATTCACTGAGTTTCGCAATTACCTATAGTTTATTAACACATATAAGGAGGATTCATAGATGCAGTTAAATGGTTCACAGATTTTAATTGAATGCCTTAAGGAACAGGGCGTTGACACCGTATTCGGATATCCGGGTGGTGCTATTCTTAACGTATATGATGAGTTGTATAAGAATTCCGATAAGATTACCCATATCCTCACATCCCATGAGCAGGGCGCATCCCATGCGGCTGATGGATATGCCAGGGCAACAGGACGAGTGGGCGTATGCTTTGCCACATCGGGACCGGGTGCCACTAACCTTGTTACAGGTATTGCAACAGCATATATGGATTCCATTCCTATTGTGGCAATCACATGTAATGTAGGTGTTTCACTTCTTGGCAAAGATTCCTTCCAGGAGGTGGATATTGCCGGAATTACAATGCCGATTACCAAGCACAATTACATTGTAAAGGATGTTACCAAGTTAGCGGGTGTTGTAAGAGATGCTTTCCGCATAGCAGCATCAGGAAGGCCGGGTCCGGTGCTTATTGATATTACTAAGGACGTAACCGCAGCCAAGACAGAGTATGAGTACAAGAAACCGGAGCCTATCGAGAGAGTGTCCGATACCATCAAGGATGCGGATGTTGAAAAGGCAGTTGAGACAATTCTTCAGGCGAAGAAGCCATTTGTATTCGTAGGCGGTGGTGCGGTATTGTCCGGTGCCAATGAAGAGCTTGCCGAGTTTGTTAAGAAGCTCCATGCTCCTGTAGCTGACTCACTTATGGGCAAGGGTGCATTTAACGGAACAGACCCTCTGTATATGGGAATGCTGGGAATGCACGGAACCAAGGCAGCTAACTTCGGAGTATCAGAGTGTGACCTGCTGGTTGTTGTGGGAGCGAGATTCTCTGATCGTGTTACCGGAAATGCCAAGAAATTTGCTGTGGATGCCAAGATTGTACAGTTTGACATTGACCCGGCGGAGATAAACAAGAATATCAAGACAGATGTCAGCGTAATCGGTGATGTCAAGGAAGTACTTAAGCGTGTCAATGCCAAGCTCACACAGCAGAATCATGACGAGTGGGTTGCACATGTTGAGGAGCTTGCTGCTAAGTATCCGCTTACATATCATAAGGATGTGCTTACAGGTCCATACATTGTTGAGAAGATATATGAGATTACTAAGGGTGATGCAATCATCACAACAGAAGTAGGACAGCATCAGATGTGGGCTGCACAGTTCTACAAGTACAAGGAGCCGAGACAGCTTCTCACATCAGGTGGTCTGGGAACCATGGGTTATGGTCTGGGCGCCAGCATCGGTGCCAAGATGGGACGCAGGGATAAGACGGTCATCAACATTGCCGGTGACGGATGCTTCCGTATGAACATGAATGAGATTGCCACAGCAACCAGATATAATATTCCGATTATCGAGGTTGTAATCAATAACCATGTTTTAGGCATGGTTCGCCAGTGGCAGACCCTGTTCTACGGACAGAGATATTCCGCAACTGTTCTTGAGGATCAGGTGGATTTCGTTAAGCTTGCAGAGGCAATGGGAGCAAAGGCATACAAGGTGACTACCTGTGAGGAGTTTGACGCTGCCATTAAGGACGCAATAGCACTTAATATTCCTTGTCTGCTTGACTGTCAGATTGGCAAGGATGACAAGGTATTCCCGATGGTTGCACCGGGAGCAGCAATCTCTGAGGCCTTTGGCGAGGAGAAGCTGTTGGATTGTTGATAAAATAAGAAATAGTAAATATATTGTACTTCAACTTATCACATAAACTGGCAGTGCTTAAGGTATTGCCAGTTTTTATGATACGGTTTTATTGATTTCTAAAAAAGGGGGCTGTATGAGGTCTTTAATTCAGTTATTACGCCAGCCTGGGAAAAGCATAGCTGCTTTTTTGCTTGCTGCATCAGCAGTTGCGGTCCTTATAATTTGTGTTGGACAGTACTGTTCCGTTATTTTGACACGTGCGGATTTGGATGATGGGTACGCTACGATAGCACTGATATCTGACAAATATTTTTGGGAAAAAAATACATATCATACTTCACTCAATGAAGAAATACAGGACTGGATTAATTATACAATTGAAAACCGGCAGGATATGATAAAAACAGAATCCTATACAGGGCTTCTTTCTGCTTATATACCAGACCTTTTGGTTGACAATTTCTCTCAATATGATGATGGAGACCGCATGAGCATGGTGGGTGGAGAAGCTTACGGAGGAAATCCGTACCGATGTGCCATATTGCAGGTAAAACTGACACAGATTGGGGAAACACCGGACGAAGACATTATTATTTTTGAAAATGCTGATGGTGAAAAACAGGCTATGAGAAACAACGTCTCTTTAGTATGTACAGGTACGGTTGAGGGGGTTATAGGTCTGGAGCAGGGATTTGAGTCCCCAATCGGTAAAACTATTGCTATCACCATAGTTGTGTATAGTGATGACGAATTGAAGGAACTGGATTTAGTTACAGGTGAAAGCTATCTGCTGTTTGGAGCTGATTACTCAGACCTTCATGGCGAGACCTTGAAACAGCAGATAAATAACAATTCAGCCGCATACAAGGAACTGTTTGGAACAGATAATACGGCATCCATTATGGAGCAGATAGATTGCTCCATAACTGTATGTGATTACAGCTCCTTTCCGTGGAATTATGTCGATGACGGAAAGTTCGTAACCCTCGTTGACAGGCGCAGATATTTATATCGTGATAAAGAAGGTGTTCATGCAGTTTCGGTTTCCGCAGATGAATATATTTCTGATTACTGCGTGCCGACAATCGCAAGACTGGAAGAAACAGCGGAGGAATACCTGAAATCAAAAGAAGGGGAGCCTTGGAAGCAGATGCTTAATGAAATGGAAATCAGCAACCATGGATTCCCGGTACTGGCTGTAGATAAGTTAAACTATCAGGTAGCCTTTGCCAGGGAACAGGCAAGAATTACAGACGGCAGGGATTTTACCGAAAGTGAACGGAAGAATGGCAGTAAGGTCTGTATTATCTCCGAGTCTGTTGCCAGTTTAAACAACCTTAAGGTGGGAGATTCCATCAATATGCAGCCTTATGCCTACGATCTCAATATTAAGCAGCAGCAGAGTGAATTAATGAACAGCACATCCTTTCCCGAGGCAGCCATATATTCGAGAGCAAAAGGATTTACTGCGGAGATGGAAGCATACAGGATAGTGGGTTTGTACCGTCAGAATAACGCCTGGCAGAATGCGGGGGACGCCTACGGTTTTACGCCTAATACAATTTTTGTGCCGAAGGCATCTGTAACCGGAGAGATGCTGACGGGTAAATCAGGTATATATTACACACTAGTGCTGCACAACGGCAGGATGGAGGAATTCCGGAAGCTGCAGGCGGAGGCGGGCTTCCCTGAACTGTTTATCTGCATGGATCAGGGCTACATGGAGATTGCGGAGGAATTAAACGCTTATGAAGGGGTGGCAGTTAACGCGCTTTATATCGGCATTGCCGTCTATACTGTGATGATGCTCCTGTTTCTTGTTTTGTTTCCACTGCAGCAGGGTAGTGTCATGGACACAATGAATGCCCTGGGCACGCCAAGGCGGGGAAAAATCGGATATATGCTTTCCGCTACTCTGGGCATTCTCATTCCCGGGGGAATTATGGGCGGTATTCTC
This sequence comes from uncultured Clostridia bacterium, assembly GCA_945836135.1. Lineage (GTDB taxonomy): Bacteria > Bacillota > Clostridia > Lachnospirales > Lachnospiraceae > CAG-882. The sequence goes on from CAMAKT010000160.1 coordinate 3,800, forward strand.
GGCGCGCTGCTATGGAGGCGGGCGGCTGACAGGCTGATGGCCACGGTGAGTGTGCAGATTCCACTGAAAGCTGAAATGGCGGTTGTTGCACCCTGCCTGACGGCGGCTCATCTGATGTTGATGGCAGCGGTTGTTTTTCTTGTGGCGGCAGGTATGAGCCGGGAAAAGAGACTGGTACAACGTAAGTAAAAGGACGTAGAGGCAAGAGTAAAAGAGTAGTAAATGCGTCTTGGAAATGGGGATTAGTATGAGATATTATATGTGGGCGCGGATTCGTAAGAAAGCACAGGAAGCTCTGGCGGCAGTGCTGTTTGCTGCCGGCATCACTCTGGTGCTCTGTAGACTTGAAAGCAGCACTGACGCGGCTAAGGTCGAGTATGAGCAGATTGTAAGCAGGATTGACGTGTCCTGTACGGTGACGAATCTGGCTGGTGACAGGTCGGACAGGCTGGATATTTTCGCTGACACCATTTCCCTGTTCACCGGCGAGAGGGATTACGTTTCAAAGGATATGGCGGGGCTGGTGGAAAATGTACAGATAAAGGGGTCCACCGAATTCTACTGGGACGGAGAAAAATACACCTTGGCAGGAATCACATCTGCACGGGTTGACTCCAATCTGCAGCCGGAAAACGGGTGTACTATTTTCTGGAACGAAGGGGCGGAGGAAAGCGTCTTCGGCGGAAATAGTTCGGTGTGCATTATCCCTAAGGCGCTTATGAAGCAGCTTAAGGAGCAGGAACTGCCGGAGGACAGTTTTTCACTGAAGCTTCACAGCAGTTATTTTGAAACAGAGTATGAAGGAGAGTTGGAAATCGTAGGAACCTATCAGGGCAAGAACGAGAAAACCATCTATTGCCCATGGGTAACTTATGTGGAAATTATCAGAAGCATGGGAGACTATGAAAGGGCGGATTCACTTTCTGCGACCCTGCGATGCAATGAGGATTTGGAACTGCTGAGGGTAATTGCTGCTGAATGGTTTGCCACGCCGGATGCCAACGCTGTGGGGCTGGAAACGAAGGACGGATATTATCTGGCGTTGGACATCAATGATTCTTTGCTAACCCAGGCTAAACAGTCGCTGGAAAACAGCATGACCCTCAATCACATTGCCGCATTGTTGGTGTTTGCTCTATCAACAGGAGTGGGGGTATTGGTGGGATTTTTGATGATTCGCAGCCGCAGACGGGAGATTGCTCTTATGCGCACACTGGGCACCAGGGATGTGCAAATCTATGGAAGCTTTGCGCTGGAACAGATGGTGTGTATTGTTTTGGGTATAGCGCTTGGTGGAGCGTATTTTCGATGGCAGCCCCTGATGGAACTTGCCATATTTGTCGGAGTCTATTTTTCGGGTCTTTCCGCTACACTATGGATATTCCTGCACAAGAATCTGATCACTTCCATTAAGGAGGATGAATAATATGCCTATTTCTTTGAATAATGTTTCTTACAGCTACAAGGGCAAATACCAGACCGTCCGGGCAGTGGATGGGGTTTCTTATGATTTCGAACCGGGCAAATGCTACGCCATCATAGGTAAATCCGGTTCAGGAAAGACAACACTGCTGTCCCTGATGGCAGGGCTTGACCTGCCAACTGAAGGCGAAATTCTCGTGGATGGTAAGTCCACCAAGGACTGGGATAGGAACAAAATGCGACGAGATGCAGTGTCTGTGATTTATCAGAACTACAATCTGTTCCCGCTATTGACGGTGCAGGAGAATATACAGTATCCGCTGAGTCTGAAAAAGATGCCGAAGAAGGAAATGACATCTTTGGCTCTGGAAGTTCGCAAGAGGGTAGAACTGCCGGAGGCCTACGATAAGCGCCTTCCAAGACATCTGTCCGGCGGCGAGCAGCAGAGGGTTGCCATTGCCCGCACTCTGGCTCAGGGCTGCAAAATTATCCTCGCTGATGAACCTACGGGCAATCTGGATTCTGCCAACACCCGCAATATTGTGGAAATTCTTTGCAGTCTCGCTCATGACGAGGGCTGCACCGTAATCATAGTCACCCACGACACTTCAGTAGTCGGGCAGGCTGACATTGTGCTGCAGATGAAGGACGGAAGCTTGATTTAAAATAATAAATATATAGTCAAAAGCCTATATGAATTATAAAACTTATGTATTTTACAAATAATATATTTGGTGGTATATTCATGCTGGAAAAAGCGAGAAAGGCATAGGTTTTTATAATGAAAAAAGATTATAGTAAGCTTTGGACTTTGTTTAAGTCCATGTTCATGCTGAGTGCATGCACCTTTGGCGGTGGATTTGTAATAGTGTCTCTAATGAAAAAGAAATTCGTGGAAGAGTTAAAATGGCTGGAAGAGGATGAAATGCTGGATGTGACAGCCATCACTCAGTCAGCGCCGGGACCTCTGCCGGTTAATGCTTCGGTAATTATCGGTTATCGTATGGCGGGGGTGTTAGGTTCACTGACAGCTATTCTGGGTACGATTCTTCCGCCTATGATTATTATTTCGATTATATCTGTATTTTATGAGCA
>CAMAKT010000161.1 GCA_945836135.1 uncultured Clostridia bacterium
GAATTGATAAAAAATCAGATAATTCCGCAAAATTCAGGTTTACATCTGCGAAAAAAAAGTGTATATTGTTAACAAGTTTTAAGAAGGAGAGGAAGAGTGTATGAGCAACGAAAGTAAAGTAACACCGTCAATCTACAGTCCAAGCTTTGAGCATGATAACTGTGGTATCGGTGCAATCGTCAACATCAAGGGTGTCAAGACACATCAAGTTGTTGAGAATGCCCTTAGAATCGTAGAGAACCTTGAACATCGTGCCGGCAAGGACGCTGAAGGAAAGACCGGTGATGGAGTGGGTATCCTTTTACAGATATCCCACAAGTTCTTTTCAAAGGCAGCCAAAGCTCTGGGAATTAATCTGGGCGGCGAGAGGGAATACGGCGTAGGAATGTTCTTCTTCCCACAGGATGAGTTCAAGCGCAATCAGGCAAAGAAGATGTTTGAAATCATTACCCAGAAGGAGGGACTGGAGTTTTTAGGCTGGAGAGAGGTTCCCACCAATCCGTCGGTGCTGGGTTCCAAGGCCATAGCATGTATGCCTAGTATATGGCAGTGCTTTATTAGAAAACCTGCAAGAATGGCTAAGGGTCTGGACTTTGACCGCAGGCTCTATGTTGTCAGAAGAGTATTTGAACAGAGTAACGATAATACATATGTGGCATCGCTTTCCAGCAGAACCATAGTATACAAGGGTATGTTCCTTGTGGGACAGTTAAGGACTTTCTTTGATGATTTGAACAGTCCGGATTATGAGACTGCCATCGCTACCGTTCACTCCCGTTTCAGTACCAACACCAATCCTAGCTGGCAGAGAGCTCATCCTAACCGCATCATTGTCCACAATGGTGAGATTAATACAATCCGCGGCAATGCAGATAAGATGCATGCCCGTGAAGAGTCCATGGAGACGAAGTATTTTGAGGGCGAGATGAGCAAGGTAACTCCTATTGTCAATCAGGAGGGCTCCGACTCGGCAATGCTGGACAATACACTTGAGTTCCTTATGATGAGCGGGCTTGAGCTTCCTCTCGCGGTTATGATTCTTATTCCGGAGCCATGGATTAACAATCAGAGTATGAGCCAGAAGAAGAGAGATTTTTATGAGTATCATGCTACGATGATGGAGCCTTGGGACGGACCGGCATCCATCCTGTTCTCGGATGGCGATATCATGGGGGCTGTGCTTGACCGTAACGGACTTCGTCCTTCACGTTACTACATTACCAATGATGATCAGCTTATCCTTTCCTCTGAGGTGGGTGTCCTTGACATTCCTACTTCCAATATTAAGGTTAAGGAAAGACTACGACCGGGCAAGATGCTTCTGGTTGATACCGTTAAGGGAGAGGTCATTGATGATAACGAGCTTAAGGAAAAATATGCTTCAAAGCGTCCTTATGGTGAGTGGCTTGACAGCAATCTTGTAATGCTCAAGGACCTTAAGATTCCTAATCAGAAGGTGGAGGAGTACTCCAAGGAGGAACTGGCTAAGCTCCAGAAGGCATTCGGCTATACTTATGAAGACTTCAAGACATCAATTCTTCCGATGGCACTTGGCGGTTCAGAGCCTATTGCTGCCATGGGTACGGATACACCGTTAGCGGCTTTATCAACCAAGACAGTGCCTTTGTTTAACTACTTCAAGCAGCTTTTTGCACAGGTTACCAACCCGCCTATAGATGCTATTCGTGAGAAGGTGGTTACCGCCACCACAATGTATCTTGGTGCGGACGGCAATATTCTTGAGGAGACACCGCGCAACTGTCAGGTGCTCCGCGTGAACAATCCTATCCTTACCAATACGGATTTGCTCAAGATTAAGAATATGGACCAGGAGGGCTTTAAGGTAGCAGTCCTTCCGATTATATATTATAAAAACACATCCATGGAGAAAGCCATTGACAGGCTGTTCGTTGAGGCCGACAGACATTATAGAGAAGGTGTGAACATTTTCATCCTTTCCGACAGAGGAGTGGATGAGAACCATGTAGCTATTCCATCACTGCTTGCGGTATCGGCTATGCAGGACTACCTTGTAAAGACCAAGAAGAGAACCAAGGTTTCGGTTATCTTAGAGTCCGGCGAGCCAAGGGAAGTACATCATTTTGCCACACTTCTTGGTTTCGGTGCCAGTGCCGTCAATCCATATCTTGCCCTTGACAGCATCAAGGAGCTTATAGATTTGGGCATGCTCAATAAGGACTATTATGCAGCAGTGGATGATTACAATAAGGCAGTACTTAGCGGTATTGTAAAGATTGCATCCAAGATGGGTATTTCCACAATCCAGTCTTATCAGGGCTCCAAGATTTTTGAGGCAATTGGTATAGACAAGAGTGTTATGGACAAGTACTTTACCAATACTGTAAGCCGTGTTGGCGGAATTACACTTAAGGATATCGAGAATGACATCAATGCCAACCATGACCGTGCATACGACCCATTGGATTTGCAGACGGATACCACCTTTGACAGTGCAGGAAGTCACAAATTAAGAAGCGGCAAGGAGGAGCATCTGTATAATCCTCAGACAATTCATCTTCTGCAGCTTGCTACAAGGAATGGTGACTATGAGACATTTAAGGAATACTCCAAGCTTATCAATGAGGAGATGGAGCCGGTCAATTTAAGAGGGCTTATGGATTTTAACTTCCCTGAGAACGGCGGCATACCTATTGACGAGGTTGAGAGCGTTGATTCCATCGTGAAGAGATTTAAGACAGGAGCTATGTCCTACGGCTCAATTTCACAGGAGGCACATGAGGCTATGGCGATTGCCATGAATACACTCCATGGTAAATCCAATTCCGGTGAGGGTGGCGAGGATATAGAACGTCTCACCGTGGGACCGGATGGAATTAATCGTTGCTCAGCTATTAAGCAGGTAGCATCGGGACGTTTCGGAGTTACTTCAAGATACCTCGTGAGTGCAGATGAGATACAGATTAAGATGGCGCAGGGAGCCAAGCCGGGCGAGGGCGGTCACCTTCCGGGCGGAAAGGTATATCCTTGGATTGCCAAGACAAGACATTCAACCCCGGGCGTAGGTCTTATCTCACCGCCACCTCATCACGATATCTATTCCATTGAGGATTTGGCTCAGCTTATATATGACCTTAAGAATGCCAATAAGAAGGCAAGAATATCCGTCAAGCTGGTATCCGAAGCAGGTGTCGGTACCGTTGCTGCGGGTGTTGCCAAGGCAGGAGCACAGGTAATACTTGTATCGGGATATGACGGAGGAACAGGAGCAGCACCGAGAAGCTCTATTCACAATGCAGGACTTCCTTGGGAATTAGGACTTGCGGAGACACACCAGACACTTATCATGAACGGGCTTAGAAATAAGGTTGTTGTGGAGACTGACGGTAAGCTCATGACAGGAAGAGATGTCGCAGTTGCCTGTCTGTTAGGGGCTGAGGAATTCGGCTTTGCCACAGCTCCGCTTGTTACACTGGGCTGTGTAATGATGAGAGTATGTAATCTGGATACCTGTCCGGTGGGCGTGGCTACCCAGAATCCTGAGCTTCGCAAGAGATTTACCGGCAAGCCTGAATATGTCATCAATTTCATGAAATTTATTGCCCAGGAACTTAGGGAATACATGGCTAAGCTGGGCTTTAAGACCATTGACGAGATGGTGGGAAGAACTGATATGCTTCGTCAGGTTAAGGAGGGCGGAAGGGTTAAGAGCGGTAAGATTGATTTATCGGTTATCCTTAACAATCCTTATGCAAAGACGGAGAAGATTGATTATCTTCATAAGAATGTATACAATTTCGAGCTTGAGAAAACTCTGGATGAAAAAGTATTATTCAAAAAGCTTGGCATGGCTCTTGAAAAGGGTCAGAAGAGAAGCCTTGAGGTGGATGTCAAGAACACAGACCGTTCCTTCGGTACAATGTTCGGTTCCGAAATTACGAGGATGTATGATGACAAGCTTGAGGAGGACACCTTCACACTTATGTGTAATGGTGCAGGCGGTCAGAGCTTTGGAGCATTTATTCCGAAGGGTCTTACCATATGTCTTGTGGGTGACAGCAACGACTATTTCGGCAAGGGTCTTTCAGGCGGCAAGCTGGTGGTATATCCGCCTACAGGCTCGATGTTCAAGCAGGATGAGAACATTATTATTGGTAACGTGGCACTCTACGGAGCAACCAGCGGTGAGGCTTATATAAACGGTGTTGCAGGTGAACGTTTCTGTGTACGTAATTCCGGAGCAAAGGCGGTTGTTGAGGGCGTTGGCGACCACGGCTGTGAGTATATGACCGGCGGACGTGTAGTTGTGCTCGGAACAACCGGAAAGAACTTTGCCGCGGGTATGAGCGGCGGTATCGCCTATGTGCTTGATGAGGACAGCAGTCTCTACAGAAAGCTTAACAAGGAGCTTGTTTCCATGGAGGAGGTTACCGACAAGTACGATGTGCTGGAGCTCAAGGAGATGATTCAGCAGCATGTGGCATATACCAATTCCGTAAAGGGCAAGGAGATTCTTGATAATTTCGGAGATTATCTTCCGAAGTTCAAGAAGATCGTACCACATGATTACAAGAAGATGATGCAGAAGATTGTGCAGATGGAAGAGAAGGGTCTTTCAAGCGAGCAGGCACAGATTGAAGCATTCTACGCAATTAAGGCAGCGAAGTAAGGAGGAAACCCATGGGAAAACCGACAGGATTTTTAGAGTATGACAGAGTTGACAGTGAAGCTGTCAAGCCAAAAAACAGAATTAAGAATTTCAATGAGTTCCACACTCCGCTTACTCTGGAAGAGCAGAGGCAGCAGGCTGCGCGCTGTATGGACTGCGGCGTGCCGTTCTGTCAGTCAGGAAAAATGCTTAAGGGGATGGTGTCAGGCTGTCCTCTCAACAACCTAATACCTGAGTGGAATGACCTTTTGTACACCGACAATCTCCAGAGGGCATACAACAGACTGGCTAAGACCAGCAATTTCCCTGAGTTTACTTCAAGGGTATGCCCTGCTCTGTGTGAGGCAGCCTGCACCTGCGGGCTGAACGGCTCACCTGTAAGCGTGAAGGAGAACGAAAAGACCATTATTGAGAATGCCTTTGAAAAGGGTTATGTGGCACCTAATCCGCCGAAGGTAAGAACAGGCAAGAAGGTGGCAGTCATCGGCTCAGGTCCATCCGGTCTTGCTACGGCAGATTTGCTTAACAAGCGCGGTCATAAGGTTACTGTATACGAGCGTGCCGACAGAGTGGGAGGCCTGCTGCGCTACGGTATCCCTAACATGAAGCTTGAAAAGCATATAATTGACCGTAGGACAGACATCATGGAGGCTGATGGCATTGAGTTCGTTACCAATGCCAATGTAGGTGACAATGTAAAGGCATCCAAGATACTTAAGGATTATGATGCGGTAGTGCTTTGCTGCGGTGCCGCCAATCCGAGAGATATTAATGCGCCGGGCAGGGATGCACAGGGAATATATTTTGCTGTGGATTTCCTTACCTCCGTTACCAAGAGTCTGTTGGATTCGGATTTTGCCGACAAGAAATATATTGATGCAAAGGGCAAGAAGGTGGTTGTAATCGGTGGAGGTGATACCGGCAATGACTGCGTCGGAACATCCATACGTCTTGGCTGTGCGTCGGTAACCCAGCTTGAGATGATGCCTAAGCTCCCGGATAAGCGTGCAGAGAACAATCCATGGCCGCAATGGCCGAGGGTCTGCAAGACCGATTACGGTCAGGAGGAGGCAATTGCCGTATTCGGCTCCGACCCTAGAATGTACCAGACCACCGTCAAAGAGTTTATTAAGGACAAGAACGGCAAGCTCTGCAAGGTTAAGTGTGTGAAGCTCGAATCCAAAAAGGATGAAAAGACAGGACGCATGATTATGGCAGAGGTGGCAGGTAGCGAATTTGAGCTTGAAGCAGATTTGGTTCTTATTGCAGCAGGCTTCTTAGGTGCCCAGAAGTATGTGGCAGATGCCTTCGGCGTGACGCTTAATGCCAGAACCAATGTGGATACTGCACCGGGAAGCCATGCAACAAGCGTTGACAAGGTATTCACCGCCGGGGATATGCACAGAGGACAGTCGCTGGTTGTCTGGGCAATCAGAGAGGGCAGGGATGCTGCAAAGGAAGTTGACAAATATCTGATGGGATTTACCAATCTTCAGTAAAACGGACTAAAAAACAAAATTTTGTAATATGAACCCTTGGAAATGGAAGTTTCCAAGGGTTTTGATTTTGATTAGTATTTTGTCATTATCAAGATGAGAGTTGACATATTAATTTTGTGGGATATAATGATATTTAGATAGATTTTATTCAAATACATT
>CAMAKT010000162.1 GCA_945836135.1 uncultured Clostridia bacterium
AACGTTCTATTAATTTCGTCGCAATCACCACCTTCAAAAAAATTATATTATACTATTTCCCAAAAATCAATTTTTTTATTATTGGGAAATAGAGTTGAGCAGACATTATTGCAGTTTCATAACTTTTTAACAATGGTTATGATTTTTATCTGAGTCCATGACCATCTTTCTGGACAAAATACACCTTTCCTTCTCTTCAACATCGGTACCGCCACTCTTTCCAACTTTCTATGCATTAGTAATTCATTGTTACTCCTGAAATAATGAACTGAGGATGTTTTTCAATATCATCATGTATCATTTCCTGCACTTCTGTTTTTGAGCGTGGCACAAAATATGGAAATGCTCCTTTGTATTCACATTTGACATTATGTTTATGTTCAAGAACAGCTTGGCGAGAATATTTTTGTTTCGGAAAATAGTAATCCTCCACCCCAAGGCTGTGTTACCTCTTCTGTAATTTTTTTGCTCATCTATTACTGCAATATAATACATTTAGCCCATTCTGTGCACCTTTCAGACTCTACTAATCCAAGCTCCTGCCATATACCGGCATAATAAATTCCCTTTTCCGGGTCTTTTGCCAAATTATGTCTGGTACAGCATATATGCTCTTGATCATATACATCATTCATCTTCCATGTAGCCTTTGTAGAACCTTCCAACGTTAAAACACGTTTTTTATCAAATGATAATAAGCCCGCACCGGGTTTGCTATCATCAAAAGACAATTTATCAGCAGCACGGAATATAACATTTGTTTTTTTGTTTCTATGTAATTCAGACGAATGTGGATGCCACCAGATTTCTTTTTGTTTACATGAATCAGTGACTATTTCTCCTACTTGTAAATATCCCCAAATCACCTGAATATCCCTGTCTTTGTAAAAATCCCCTGTTCTGCGCACATATCTATATTTCCCCTGAGGCTTTTCAACACAATGGAAATTACCAAAGAAAAGGAAAATATCTCCCACTTCAATGCCTATATTTTTCAAATATGATGCAGATGCATCAGCTTGACCAAATGCAGGAAACCAGCCGTCGATTTTTGCTTTTCTTCTGGCTTGGTCTAAGTCCGGGTCAACATGACAACATGAACCGCCTTTATAATTTAAATCTTTCAATATATCTATATATTCGACACCATCATAAAGTAAGTCATTGTATGTATCCTCATCTGCACTTGGAATAGGAAACGATATCATTGTTCCGTCTTCAAATATCGGACTTGTGATTCCACCATTTGCGGAATCGAAACCTTTTCTGCTAAGTATTATTTTCATATGTCTTGTGTCCTTTTTGTCCCTTTTTCTTTTACATGGGCAATTCTTATTTTTCATCAATCTTTGAGACAATGACTCCCGTGCAGGTAACTACCACGATGCACAGATACATACAAATGCCCAAAACCGACGCACTGCCATAGTCCATCCCATTGAAAAAGTTTCCCAAAAGATCAGAAAAAATCATTCCACCCAGCGCTACTGCGATTCCTGCAAAACCATACCGCCAGACTTTATTAATATTGAGGCTATATGAATTTTTAGCCTTTTTCCCTTCCATAGCCTCATAAAACTTCACATTTTTAATAATCCAGTCCGACTTCCACCAGTTCCTGCTGACATGGCATTGTTCCGGATATCCGCCCCAATCCCATGTAATATTCCAGGTTCCGTCTTCGTTTTGCGTCTCGGAAATATGGTTCTTTTCGAAATCACACAGTTCTTTATTTTCCGAATAGAATACGCTCTCCTTTGACTTAATAAACAGAGAAGGTTTGCATACATATTGAGTTGACCATACAGAGGTGTCCTGAGTCAGCATATGTGAAATCTGCTCCTGCAGAAGCTTTTTGAACTCATCAAGATTTATAATATCTTTTATATTGCATTCGCAGAGATATTCGTACAATTCGACGAAACAGGCTGCCGTATGCATGGAATCCAGCGGAAAACTTTTCTCAAAGAAAGCATAGGCCTCCTTCGCCAGGCGAATTGCAGTGTCATACAGAGGACTATCCTTTTCTGCATATTTAAGGATAAAACCAATAAGGCTGGCTGTGGGATTATAGTCAGGCTCCTCCGGTTTCGAATAGCTCCACCAAGGAGCATGTGGGTAATCGTCATTGCTCTCAATGGTATTCGCCCACACATGCCCGTCAAATTCATCCGTTGTTTCTAAATATTTTAATATCCCCTGAATTATCGGATGTGACCTATTGCAAAGATCAACTTCTTTAATAATCTCCGTGGCTGCCCATGTCTGCACCGGGGATGAATTAGGATTCAGGCAGTCAGGTTCAAGTCCATGACCAAAACCGCCATCTTCATTCTGATAAGCCGCCAATGCTGTCAAAACCGCCTCCCTGCTGCCATCTTCAAACAAAAACTGCCATCTTGCCAGGTCCAAAGGTCTTGCATTTCTATATATGAATTTTCTTGCTGCTTCCATGTTCATGGGTTTTATCTCCTTATATTTTATCCTTACATTTTATCCTTATATCCTATCTTGCAAATTAAATTTCAACTTCTTTTTATCGGATATATTATAAATTTACATTCCTTTTTATTGGATGTCTGATTACGGTTTTCCACCTATGCGGCGGCACCCTTCTGGCATCGGAAAGGTAAATCTCATGGTGCAGCCTTTCCGCTGAAAAATCATTCACATAGCCATTCTCTTCAATAAAGACGTTCATAAGCGCAACCGTCCGCGGTTCATCATCAAATGCGCCCTCATGCATACACTGCACGCACAGACCTTCCTCGATAGTGAGAAATTCAACCTTGGAAAAATCCTGACCTTTCTTCGCAGTGGCTTCCTTTACCGCCCAATCAAAATCCTCCCTGCCTACGAACTCCGGCAGTCTGATAACCGATATCCAGCAGAAATCCTCTTTTCTGGTGTAGTCAAAACCGTCTATTCCCTTCTGCCACCAGAAACCCTCCAGTGGCGGCACCACATAATCAAAATATCCGGCAATCTGATGGCTGCCCTTCTTGCTCATCTTGATTGTAAAAGCAATGGCATAAAGCAAGCCGACAGCCTGCTTGTAAGCACCTTCCTCATCATTCGGGTTGCCCGTGCCTCTCACTGCAATAAAATTCATCGATGGAACCTCTATGATTTCAGGCTTGTTTTTCGGCATATAGAATTCCTTGTATTCTTTCTTGTAATCAAAAGCCATTTTTAACCCTCCAGTATCTCCTTCTGTTTCTTCTTGCTGAAGCCCCCAAGCACAAGCTGATAGGACTTGTCCAGCATATCCTTAAGCAAATCATCCGGCACCGCGCCATCCGGTTTAATGGAATTCCAATGTACTTTATTCATGTAATACCCCGGAATAATGTCCTCGTACTGTGTCCTCAAGAAATCCCCTTCCATCGGCTCAAGCTTGAGGGTTATGTAATACGGTTCATTGTCAGCTCCCAGACATACAGCGGCAAACATCTTCCCGCCAATATGGTAACGCACCCAGTTCCAGTCCTTCTGCAAATCCTTAGTAACACCTGTCTTGTTAAGCAGGTACTCATCAATCCAATTATACCTCATCGTATCCTCCATTCCGTTTTCATTTTACCAGTCTACAAATATAGTTTATGCATATTTGTCGCAATACCTTCTATTTCCCTGCGTATTTCCACAGGTTTTAACACCTCGACCTTATCACCGAAGGTAAGCAGCCAGCTTACCGCATTGTCCTTATCGGTGTAATCCCCATGGAAGAGAAGCCTGCCGTCCGGCTGCTCCGTAAAGCACCCCATTCCGAACTCTTCCACAAGCCGCCATTTCATATCTTTCTGGAAAAGTGCCTCAATCTTAATTCCACCCGGGAAAATCTTCTCGTCGGAAAGCTCCGGATAGGGCACCTCTCTTCCTTCAAAAACCCCTTCCGTTATTTCCACCTGCTCCATTCTGTTAAGCTTAAAAAGCCGGAAGTCCTGCCTTAAGCTGCACCATCCCCACAGATACCAGCTTGACCAGCGGAATACCAGATAATATGGTTCAATGGTACGCCTGCGCTCTCCCCGTGGTGAATAATACATAAATGACACAAGACGTTTTCTCGTGATAGCCTCCTGAATAAGCTCAAGCTTCGGTGCCAGTGAGTCCTTGTACCACGACGACAAATCAATCAGTATGTAATCCCTTCCGCTAACAAAATTCGAGGAACCAGGCATGAGCTTTTCCATAAGCTGTGCATAATAGCAGTTGCCGCTGACACTGTCAAGGCTTCTAAGTCCTGCCAGAATCATCTGCATATCCTTAGAAGTCAGCAAGGTTCTGTCCACTCTGTAGCCGTCCATAATTCTGATGCCGCCGCCACTCCCCTGCGTGGTCATAATGGGAATACCCGCCCTGCATAGTGCCTCGATATCCCTGTTAATTGTCCTTTTAGAAACCTCAAAGCGCTCTGCCAGCTCCGGTGCCGTCACCCTGTCCTGCTTAAGAAGCACTGCCAGAATCCCTATCAGTCTGTCTATCTTCATGTAGTCACCATTCCTCAGACGCTTTCGCGTCGAAAAAATCCTTTTTATTAGTGTATCAAAACGAACATGACAACAGACTGTCATGTTTAATATTATATTTAAAAAAAGAAAAATGGTTAGGGTGGAACCAAAAAGCTACTTCTCCATCAGTTCCCGAAGCTCATTCCAATTTCCTATTTTCATAACACCACCTTTAGCTTCCTGCTTCATGTCACTTGCTCCGGTATACCAAATCGGAAATATTCCGGCATTTCCCGCGCCCACAATATCGCATTCGTAACTATCACCTATGTACCATACTTCCTCAGGCTTAAGCTCAGCCTTTTCCAGTGCCAGCTCAAATATCCTCCTGTTGGGCTTGCGATACATGTACTCACTCGTGGCAATTATAAACCCAAAATGATTATGTGGGAGCAGCCCGTTAATTCTCTCCTCAACAACCTTTCCCGCATAGGAAATATTGCTTATCACCCCCGTGCGTATTCCGCTGCAGTATAAATAATCCAAAAAATCTTCTATCCCATCAGTCGGAACTCCCGGTGCCGCCGCATCCCAGAATACTCTGTCAATCTGGTCAGGGGTAAGTGAAAGCTTAATACCCAGCGATTCATACAGATATGCGGTAAACATATGGTTGGGCACCTCCACCTGAAAAAGATGCCGTAATCTGAACTGTTCCGCAGCCATATTCCCTTGCTTCGTTTACAACTCTGGTCAATAATTCCTTGGCTATGCCACGCCTGCGGTATTCCTTGTCGGTAAACATACTGGAAAGCAGTCCCATCCTCCCGCTTGGACATCCAAAATAGGGTGGTTTCTCAACAAATGATATTCCGCTTGTTCCCACAATCCGGTCTCCATCCACAGCCAGCCATGATACAAATGTACCATCCGCCATATGCCGATTATAGTATTCTCTCAACGCAGGCTTCAAATCAATATCTTCTTCCGCCCCTTCTTCCCTTAGCTGGTTAATTCTCATATCAATAAATACCGTCAGCTCATTTTCCGTTAATTTTCTATATTCTATTGCCATGGTAACCTCCCCGATTACTGCTTATCCACTTCCTTGTTTTCCGTATCATATCTACATCACATATCTATCCACTGAATAAACGCAGTTTTGTCAGTACTATTGTATCCTGCATTCCGGTAGAAATTTAATATGCTTTCTTCCTTAGAACCGGTGAGCAACATCATTTTGTAGCAGTTATTATCCTCTGCAATCTGCTTTGCGTAGTTAAGACACGCTGTGGCATACCCTTTCTTCCGATAGTCCCCATGAGTTACCACATTTTCCACAAACGCATACGGGCGCACATTTCTTGTAAGGTTCGGGATAATAACGCAGACACAGGATGCCACGACTTTGCCGTCCACCTCGCATACAATAAGGTGATGATTCTCGTCACCAATAATATTATCCCATGTTTTTCTTAATTGCTCCGATTCTTCAGGTATGCTTATCTCATGAAGAAACAGATACAGCTCTAATATCTCTTTCAGGTCGTTTTTTCCGGCTTCTCTAATCATACATACCTCCAAGTCTAAGCGTTTTTGCGAAGCAATTTTCTTTACCTAAGCATATCACATGTCCTTTGTATTAACAAGAAACCTTTTCTCGCCTTTATCCTGACAATGCCCGGCAGCTTACTGACAAACTAAATCATCTGCTCCCTCACAAGCCTGCGTAATCATGCGTAATCAAAGTTTAAGTTAGTGTAAAATTTTAATTGGCAAAAATAATGGGAAGTAGAATTAACCACTTCC
>CAMAKT010000163.1 GCA_945836135.1 uncultured Clostridia bacterium
CCGTGCGGGCCTTTTTCAATTCAAGAGAGCGCCGTAGGCGGTCTTTCCTATAAAGCAAAAAAGAGAGCTTCCAAGATTATATCTTGAAAGCTCTGAAGCCTTTGTTTATATGGTTTCTAATTAGAACTTACCGTTATCAGCAGCTTCCTGTATGGCAACTGCCACAGCAACTGTAGCACCAACCATTGGGTTGTTACCCATACCGATAAGACCCATCATCTCAACATGTGCAGGAACTGATGAAGAACCAGCGAACTGTGCGTCGGAGTGCATACGTCCCATGGTATCTGTCATACCGTAGGAAGCAGGGCCTGCTGCCATGTTGTCCGGATGAAGTGTACGGCCTGTACCACCGCCTGAAGCAACTGAGAAGTACTTCTTGCCTGCCTCAACTCTCTCCTTCTTGTATGTGCCGGCAACCGGATGCTGGAATCTTGTAGGGTTAGTGGAGTTACCGGTGATGGATACATCAACGTTCTCCTTCCACATGATTGCAACACCTTCTGTTACGTCGTTAGCGCCGTAGCAGTTAACCTTGGCTCTTGGGCCGTTGGAGTAGGCCTTGCGGAATACTTCCTTAACCTCTCCTGTATGATAATCCATCTCTGTCTCAACGTATGTAAAACCGTTGATTCTTGAGATAACCTGTGCAGCGTCCTTACCAAGACCGTTAAGGATAACTCTGAGTGGTTTCTGACGAACCTTGTTAGCGTTGTTAGCGATACCGATAGCACCCTCAGCAGCCGCGAAGGACTCATGTCCTGCTAAGAAGCAGAAGCACTCTGTCTCTTCCTCAAGTAACATCTTGCCGAGATTACCATGTCCAAGACCAACCTTTCTCTGGTCAGCAACGGAACCCGGAATACAGAAGGACTGTAAGCCCTCACCGATTGCTGCAGCAGCCTCTGAAGCCTTGCGTGCATTCTTCTTGATAGCGATTGCAGCACCTACTGTGTATGCCCAGCATGCGTTCTCAAAACAAATTGGCTGAATGCCCTTAATCATATTGTATACGTCAAGACCGGCATCCTTAGTAATCTTCTCTGCTTCTTCGATGGAAGCGATTCCATAGCTATTCAAAACAGAATTAATCTTGTCAATTCTTCTTTCATATGATTCAAATAAAGCCATTATCCTGTCCTCCTGATTATTCTACTCTTGGATCGATGATCTTAACAGCATCAGCAACTCTTCCGTACTGACCCTTAGCCTTCTCCCAAGCGGTGTTAGCGTCATCACCCTTCTTAATGAAATCTGTCATCTTGCCAAGGCTTACGAACTGGTAACCAATAATCTGACCCTCTTCGTCAAGAGCAATACCTGTTACATAGCCCTCTGCCATCTCAAGGTAACGAGGTCCCTTCTTAAGAGTACCGTACATTGTACCAACCTGAGAACGAAGACCCTTACCAAGATCCTCAAGACCGGCACCAACAGGAAGACCCTCCTCAGAGAATGCACTCTGTGTTCTTCCGTAGATTATCTGTAATGCTAATTCTCTCATAGCTGTGTTGATAGCATCGCATACAAGGTCTGTGTTCATAGCTTCAAGAACAGTTAAGCCCGGTAAAATCTCTGCTGCCATAGCTGCAGAATGTGTCATTCCGGAGCATCCGATTGTCTCTACAAGAGCCTCCTGGATGATACCCTCCTTAACATTAAGTGTCAGCTTGCAGGCACCCTGCTGTGGTGCACACCAGCCTACACCATGTGTGAGACCGGAAATATCTGTAACCTGCTTATTTCTTACCCATTTTCCTTCTGTAGGAACCGGCGCTGCGCCATGATGTACACCCTGAGCTACTGTACACATCTTTTCTACTTCATGTGAATAAATCATTGTAAAACTCCTTTCAGAATCAGATTCCTTATTTGTGTAAAAGCAGATGCCCCTGTCAGGCAGAGAAATATCTGCTCCCACAATTAAATTTATTTTCGCATATATCGACAAAAAATTCAAGTATTATTGAAAAATATTATAGTCCTCTTATCGTAAATCTAACCTCCTGCTCCTCATCAGCGCGGACACAGTACTCCGGATATACCGGTGCTCCCCAACTGTCATCGCCGCCGACACCACGGGCAGCGCCGAGAATCCTTACATGGGTGTAGCGAGGCTTTGGCAGGTCATTAATCTTGTACGCTGCCTGAAGCTCATGCTCCGTATACGGTAGGACTGTCATGTCAAACGGTCTGTCCACAGCATCGATTCTAAGTCCATGGCCAAATTCATCCACAACCTTGAGATAGCGCACATCATGGCGGTTGCCGCACTCCTGCGGGTCAAGGTACGGAGTCACATTGTCACGGACAGCGCCTTTGTATATACCAAGCTTGGCTCCCTGACAACGATCATTATAGTTCTCCTCAGGACCTCTTCCGTAGAATTCCATCCTGTCAAATACCTTGTCCATGGCAAAGCCTATGCCGAATACAGCCATCTGCGGCAGTCCCGTCTGTCCCGTATACTTTCCGGTACACTCAATCTTTCCGTCCGGCGTCATGCGGTAAATTATGCTGCCCTCAGTAGCAGGATTTGTATGCAGAGTATAATGGCAGGTAATTCTTACCGCTGCGATTGCCTTGGCATAATCCGCGCCCTTAAGACCTGTTCCGTACAGGCTGTCAGATTTTTCAAGGATAAATTCATCCGGTGTGACTGTGCCGTCAATTACCCTGCCGTCCTTCATTTCATACTCAACCGTAACCCTGTCGCAACGCTGCATCTGGCTTATTCCCTGCCATATAGCGCTCTGCACATGGAAATTATTACCTTTGTCATTGTCAGTTGCAGCACGGAAAAATTCAAGACCGGGAACTCTCTCTATCATCTCCAATCCCTTGCAACGCAGGGAAATGAGACCTCCCTCCTGACGGGAGAAAATGGCATGCGTATTTCCTGACTTAACACCTATGCAGGTAGCCCCCATCACAATATCTTCAAAGCTGTCCTGTTCCCGGTATGAAGCATCCGCTTCGTCATTCTGGACTTTGCCAGCCACTTTCTCATTATGAGCCTCAGTTACCATCGGTACGCTCTGTCCCCAGGAAGCAACATGCCCTGCTGCCGCCCATGGTCTGTAGCCCATAAGCACGGCACGGCACTCCGTGACATATTCGCCTGGTTCCTCCATCGAAGGGAACTTAACAGGTACGAATTCCTCTGAGCCCGGAGCAATATCTCTTGCAAATGTTCCGGCCCACACAGCCTTTCCATCCTTAAGAAGACGCACTTCAAACATATAGTCGTCCGTAGATTCAAACAGAGATTCATTAACAATCAACACGCCCTGGGCAGTAAGATGAAGCTTGATATTCCGGTACAGATATTTTACCTCCTGTGCCTTTGGTGAAAGCTTCCTGTCGGCAAATACTATTCCATTGCCGCAAAAATAATAGTCACAAGGTCTTTCCTTAAAGTCGCCGCCCACCATGAATTCCAGACTCCCCACCGGAATATTCGGAAGCTTTTCATAGACCTGAACACTACCGTACTTGGTAATGACATCCTCGTCAATAAGTTTTCCGTCCCTGGTAAGAATTGCCTGGTCAGCAAAATCCCATATAAAGCCGCCCTGATATTTATCGTATTTATACTCAAGTTCAGTGTATTTCGACATTCCTCCGCAGGAATTACCCATTGCGTGCATATACTCACAGCTTATATACGGTTTATCAGGATTTTCCTCAAGATACTGTGCAATCTCATCCGGCTTGGCATACATACGGCTCTCCATATCCGTAATATCACTGTAGTTTCTATCATGTACACAGCCCTCATAATGAACAAGCCTTTCCGGATTGCGCTCATGGAAAAATCTGCTCATTGCGCGGATATCCTCACCTGCGTGGGACTCATTTCCGCAGGACCATATAAGGACACTTGGGTGGTTCTTATCTCTTTCAAGCATGGATTTCGCCCTGTCTAATACAGCTTCCTGCCACATCGGCTCGCTTCCCGGTGTTATGTAGCGCTCCTCATTACCCGTGTTTATGCACCAGGTTCCATGGGTTTCAAGATTGGTTTCATCTATAAGGTACAGACCGAACTCATCGCAGAGCTCATACCAGTAGCTGTTGTCAGGATAATGGCAGGTGCGCACTGCATTGATATTGAGGCTCTTAATGATTCTTATGTCCTCCTCCATCTCAGACTTTTTAAGGGCACGCCCGTTGACACAGGAAAATTCATGGCGGTTCACGCCCTTAAAAATAATACGCTTCCCGTTGAGGCACATTACGCCGTCCTTCATCTCGAAGGTCCGAAAACCGATGCGCTGCGGTACATATTCTACCAGCAGCCCCTCCTCGTCGTATATGGAAATATTAAGCAGATAGAGGTTCGGCACCTCAGCACTCCAGCACATAACCTCCGGAAGTTCTGCCTTGAGCTCCATATGCTCCTTAAGAGGCAGTCCCATACGGGTATGCACCACCTTGCCGGTCTTGTCCACCAGCTCATAGCCCAGTGTGCCTTTAAGCTCACCCATAATATCAAGCCCGCAGCTTAAATCTCCCGTGCTGTAATCATTCTTAAGGCCTGCCTTGGCAAATATATCCCTCACATGTGTCTTAGGCACAGCATACAGGTACACATCCCTGAAGATTCCCGAAAAGCGGAAAAAATCCTGATCCTCAAGCCAGCTTGCGCTGCTGTGCTTGTACACCTCCACCGCAAGTCTGTTTCCCTTCTCCTTAAGATAATCCGTGACATCCCACTCGGATGGAGTGAAGCTGTCCTCAGCGTAGCCCACAAACTGCCCGTTTATCCACACATAGAATGCTTTTTCCACACCCTGAAAGGAGATAAATGTCCTCTTGCCCGCCAGCTTTTCATCCAGGTCAAAAAATGTCACGTATGAGCTGACCGGATTGTGCGTAAGCGGCACATGTGGCGGACGTAAATCCTCATGCCCCTCCCAAGGGTACATGGTATTAATATACTGGCAGCGGTCATAGCCTGCCAGCTCGATATGTCCCGGCACACTGATATCACTAAATCCCGATACATCGTAATTCTCCTCGTAGAACTCCCCGATACGCTTGTCAGGCGTATCTGCATATGAATATTTCCATGTCCCGTTAAGGCTCTGCCTAAGGGGCATATCGACTCCGTATTCCGTGACCTTTTCCTCATAAAAATAATGGTCGGAGTGGGCCTTCTCCCTATTCACCTCAAAAACTTCCGGATTTCCTAGCCACTCTCCTGATGGCTGCGTAATTCTCTCCATATTTGCTTAACCTCATTTCTGTACAAATAAGCTAAAATCAGACTGCCAAAACATAATCTGATTGACACTCTGATTTTACCCTAAATACGAAGCAATGTAAAATGCATTTTTTATACTAGAATAAAAACCTTGCCCACTGAAAAAGACCTTTGATTATATTTTTTCTGAATTTCCGCTTTGGCGTAAGATCTCTTGGAACCACACCATAGGGATTGTCATATTCTCCTCCGGGCAGGGCTATTCTTGCCTGCTTTTCATAGTCTTCCATTATCCCCTTGAGCTGTGCATTGACATCCTCACTGTATATTACCAACATAAGCTCCGTGTCAAGATATGCACTTCTCATATCCATGTTAAATGAACCTACAACCGCGATATCATCATCTATCACAATGCTCTTTCCATGATAGGAAATGCCGCCCTCATACTCTAAAAGTCCTACTCCGGTATCAAGTATCTTTTCCTTGTTGACCTCAAGGTCTGCCGCACCGAAGCTGTTGCCGTTATTGGCAACGGAATTGGTCATTATGGTCACATCGGCGGCTGCGGCTGCTTCACTTAATGTGGAATACATCATATCGTTGCAGATAATATACGGTGTATGAATCTTCACCTCATTGTCCGCTTTTTTCATAAGCTCGATAAGCTCATACCATACAAGAGGTTCCTTTACGCCTGCCTGTATAGGATTTGCAAGGAGGCTTATTCCATCCACCTGATACGTATGCTCCGCATAAGAATATTCTTCTCGAAGTTCCTCATGCTGCCCACAGTACTCAGCGTATGCCTCGTCAATCTCCTTTGCAGCCTTTTTTACACAGCTCCATCTGCTCATACCTGCACTGTCGGGATACAGTTTGCATTCCTTATAATCCCACATTTTATCATAATATGCCTTAAGCACATTCACCGATGCGTTTGAACCCGGTTGCTCGCAGTAGACCAAAACATCCCTGTCATAGTTTCTGTAATCTCCGTAATCACCAAGAAAATAATTATAGGTATTGCGTCCGCCAAGCATAT
>CAMAKT010000164.1 GCA_945836135.1 uncultured Clostridia bacterium
GGCAACACTTAATGAGAAGATTAATCATCTTCTTGCAGAGGTTAAGGCGTTGACCTCCGAGAATGAGTCCCTTAAGGCTAAGGCAGCTAATGAAGCTCTTGGTGATGTTATGGGCAATGTAGTTGAGGTTAAGGGCGTTAAGTTCTTAGGCGTGAAGGTTGACGGTGTTGATATGAACGAGCTTCGCAATCTTGGCGACTCACTCAAGGAGAAGCTTGGCTCCGGTGTGGTGGTTCTTGCTTCAGCCCAGGGTGCTGACAAGGTTAACCTTATTGTAACAGCTACCGATGATGTGATTAAGAAAGGCGCTCACTCAGGCAATATTATCAAAGCTAGTGCGGCATTGGTAGGCGGTGGCGGCGGCGGACGTCCGAACATGGCTCAGGCAGGTGGCAAGAATCCTGCAGGAATCGACGCAGCTATCGAAGAAGCTAAGAAGGTACTTGAAGGGCAGTTGAAGTAGTAACAGTAAAGCCTGCAACGTGAGCTAATTCATGCAAGCATGATTATCTCACGTTTTAGGCTATGGCTGAACTGTTAAATAAATTTTATAAAAAACAGTTGACGTACGACTTTTTTATGATATAATCTTTTATGTGCGTAAAAACCCAAACAGTTGAAGCACAATTTACAACTGGAGGGAGGTCAGGTGAAGCTATGTCAAATGTAATCGTTAAAGAGAATGAGTCTTTAGATAGTGCATTACGCAGATTCAAGAGAAACTGTGCTAAGGCAGGTATCCAGCAGGAGATTCGCAAGAGAGAGCATTACGAGAAGCCTAGCGTTAAGCGTAAGAAGAAGTCAGAGGCTGCTAGAAAGCGTAAGTTCAACTAATATTGTATCCATGAACAGGTTGTTTTTGGGATATTCAATGAATTTTATGACAGACGTGTTATGCGTCTGTCATATTTTTTTTGCCGTTTTCATAGAATTGGAATAAGTAAGAATGAACCGGGATGTGGCTTGCAGGAATGAAAAAAGACCTTTTAGATGCAATGTTCATCCCAAGGGATGCGGTATATAAGGAATACAATCTGAGCACGGTTGGCAACAAACAGCTTTTTGTTGAAGGCTTTGAGGCAATTAAGGAACTAAGCTCCACATTGATACGTTTAAGAGTTAAGGACGGATTTTTGTGTATAACAGGTGAGAAATTGTATGTGGAGTACTTTGGTGAAGGGGAAATTATGATACGGGGCTGTATAACAGCAATACAATTAAAGTGATTGTGGGTGATGCTATGGGAACATTATGGTTTAAGGGATATACGGTTTTGCAGATAGAGTCGCTTTGTTCAGAGCGATTTTTTAATTTGTGCGAAAAAAGGGGAATATGCATACATAAATTATATCCACAGGATGATAAATGTATTTTTACCACATCAGTTGATGATTTTTATAAACTTTCCCCCATAGCTCGAAAGACAAAACCACATCTTAGAATTAAAGAAAAAAAAGGCTTTCCATTTATTCTTAATAATGTTCTTAAGCATCAGTTTTTTCTTGCAGGGATTGTTATTTTTTTTACAGTAATGTATGTTCTGGGACATTTTGTATGGAATATAAGTATTGACGGTAACTATATGAATTCCGACGACACGATATACAAATATCTGGATGAAAACGGAATAGTGTACGGCACGAGGAAAAGTTCAATTGACTGTGAGGCACTTGAAGCGCAGATACGACGGGATTTTGACAATATTATCTGGGTGTCAGTGGCACTTAAGGGAACAAGGTTATACATAGACATAAGGGAAAATCAAGATGAAATAATCACTGCGCCGGATGGTACTCCTTCTGACATTGTTGCTGTGCAGGATGGAGTGGTACGTTCTATAGTAGCAAGAACCGGCACGCCAATGGTGAAGGCAGGGGACATAATTAAGGCAGGGGACGTATTGATAAGCGGTACAGTTGTAACCTTGAATGAATCCTCGGAACCTATAGCAACAGAACAGGTATATGCCGACGGCGAGGTACAGATGTACATTCAGATTCCTTACACTGCTGTGCTTAACCGTTCATATATAAAAAAAGAATATACAGGACACAGCTATAAGAGTGTGGCGCTTCATTTTGGCAATTTCAGGCTACCGATAGAAGTATATAAAGAAAAATATGAATATCAGGACGAATTTGGAGAAAGCTGGACTTTATGCCTTTATCAGGACTTCTATCTTCCCCTGGGGGCTGATACAACATATCACAGAGAATATACATTGACACAGACATTGTATACCGATGATGAAATGAAACAGATATTGGAAGAGAATTTTGCTCATTATTTACAAAAAATAGATGAAAAGGGTATTCAAATTATAGAAAATAATGTTACAATATCAATTAGTGATGAAGAAGCGCAGATGTATGGATTTATCTATGCAATTGACACAGCCTTCGGCAGGGAGGAAATAAGTATTGAGTATCGTTGAGAACATTATGGATATACCGGCAGAGCACAGCCTTAATATTTTCGGAAGCTGTGATACCTATGTTAAGAAAATAGAAAAGACACTCAAAGTGACAATAATTGCAAGAGACAGCGGAATTAAAATAGTGGGGGCGGATGCGGCGGTTAAGAAAGCAGGAGCGATATTCGAACAGCTTCTGGAGCTTTCAAGGAGAGGCAATACAATAACCGAACAGAATGTGGATTACGCCATAAGCCTTGCATTTGAAGATAAGGCAGAGACACTGACAGAGCTGGACTGCGATGTTATTGCACGAACGATCCTAGGCAAACCGATTAAGCCTAAGACTATCGGACAGAAAGAATATATTGATGCAATTAAGAATAAGATGATTGTGTTTGGCGTAGGCCCGGCCGGAACCGGTAAGACATATCTTGCGATGGCAATGGCAATCACTGCATTTAAGAATAACGAAGTTAACCGCATCATACTTACAAGACCTGCCATTGAGGCCGGAGAGAAGTTGGGTTTCCTTCCCGGAGATATGCAGAGTAAGGTTGACCCTTATCTCAGACCGTTGTATGATGCACTTTATCAGATTATGGGAGCTGAAAGCTTTCTGCACAACATGGAGAAGGGCTTGATTGAGGTGGCCCCGCTTGCATACATGCGCGGACGCACCCTCGACAATGCATTTATTATTCTTGATGAAGCACAGAATACAACACCGGCGCAGATGAAGATGTTTCTCACAAGAATCGGTTTCGGCTCTAAGGTGGTTGTAACAGGTGACCTTACACAGAAGGACCTGCCTAAGGATGCGGCAAGCGGACTTGATGTGGCTCTTAAGGTCCTTGGCAGAGTTGAAGAGATTGGTATATGCCGCCTTACCAATTCCGATGTGGTAAGACATCCTCTGGTTCAGAAGATTGTGAAGGCATACGATGAATATGAGAACAGAAATAAGCAGAATAAGCCGGGCGCACCTAAAGCGCGGAAATGAGGACAGATGGAGGAATAGTATGACTATTACGATTGAAGAAGAAACACAGGTAAGTTTTGATTTTGATTACAAGAAGGTTATTGAATCCGTTATCAATCAGGCTATGGATTATAAAGAATGCCCTTATGAGGCGGAGGTAAGTGTAGTGCTTACTGACAATGCATCTATTCAGGAGATTAACAAGGAATTCCGCCAGATTGATAATCCTACGGATGTTCTGTCATTCCCTTTAGTGGATTATGAGGAGGCAGGAAGCTTTGATTTTCTTGAGGAAAGAGATGACTGCTTTAATCCTGAGAGCGGTGAGCTTATGCTAGGGGATATTGTTATTTCGGTTGAGAAGGTCTTTGAGCAGGCAGAGAAGTACGGACATTCCCCGGAACGTGAACTTGCATTCTTAACAGCTCACAGTATGCTTCATCTCTTTGGTTATGACCACATGACTAAGGAGGAAGCGACGGTGATGGAGCAGGGACAGGAAGAAATATTGGAAGCATTAGGGATTACAAGGGAATAAAATATATGGAGGTTAAGGGGATGAGTGAACGTGATATCCTGATAAGCCGGGCGAAGGAGACAATGGCAAACGCATATGCTCCTTACTCCGGTTTCAAGGTAGGTGCCGCGATTATGACAGACGACGGCAGAATATATACCGGATGCAATGTGGAAAATTCCTCCTATGGTGCAGCAATCTGCGCCGAGAGAACGGCAGCGGTAAAGGCTGTGTCCGAGGGGGCAAGACAATTTAAAGCACTGGCAGTTGTATGCTCCTCAGAGGAATATGCATTTCCATGCGGAATATGCCGCCAGTTTGTTGGAGAATTTATGGATAAGGACGGAATGCTGTATCTTGAAGATAAGGAACAAGGTGAATTATCCATTCCGTTTTTCGATTCTATACCATATTTTTTTAACGGTGAAAGAATAAAATAGTTTTTTTGAGCAGACAATATACAATAAAATGCAATTTTGCAGAAAGGATGTTCGAAATGCGTCGTTTGTATGTTATCTGCTTTGTTACTCTTACAACATTATTTATAACCTGCTACTGTATCGGGTATTATGTGATTATAAATGGAAGCCGGGAGACCGAACCTGCAAAGGATTACTACGAAGCCAGGCAGGTGGGAACAGTTGATGAACCCATTGTAAGGAGAGACACAGAGCTTATTATTGAAGAATACGATATCGACAATCGTACAACAGTGAGCTATACACAGGTTCCGTCAATAGAAATACTGGGTCTTGACCGCGCAGGCTATGCAGGTACACTTAAACGCTATCTGCTTAATCCTTCGGAAGAAGATGTTGGAAAGGGACTATGTTCCATTGACTTACTTGAATTTTCTTCGGAACGCATTGTTGTCAGAAAAAATTATAATCCGGCAGATTACAGCATGACAGAGAATTTTATTCTGTATGCCATTGACGGACAGGTTGTTATATACTATGAGGATTTCGTCACGATATATGATTACACTGACATTGAGGTTAAGAATCTGCCGATTGATTTACAGAGAGAAATCTATGCAGGCAAGCAGATTAAAACCCTGGAGGAATTATACGAATTTTTGGAGGACCACACTTCATGAAATATGATGTTGTTGTGATAGGAGCCGGAGCATCCGGCATGATGGCAGCCATACAGGCGGCAAAATGCGGCAGAAAAACAGCTCTTTTGGAAGTGCTTAACAGACCGGGCAAGAAGCTTCTTGTTACAGGAAACGGCAAATGTAATCTAACAAATTACAAGCTTAATGAGAACTGCTACCACACAGACAGTGGTGATAAGAGAAGTATAATGAAGGTCATTGAGCGCTTTGACTCTATAGCGGTAACAGAGTTCTTTCGCAATGAAGGGATGCTGGTGCGGGACCGCGACGGCTATGTATATCCATACAGTGAACAGGCCTCGTCAGTGCTTGACAGCTTAAGACACAGTCTTGTCAAATACGGAGTGGAACTAATTTGTGGCTGCGACATAAGCTCGGTAAAAAAACCGGCAGATACATTTTTGATTTCAGGTGTTATAAGAGAGGATGAGGTGCAGCATAAGCTCTCATGCAGTGCAGATAGGCTTATTATTGCTACGGGCTCCGCTGCCGGGGGTGTATGTGACCAGGGAATCTGTGCCCTTGGTCACCGCATTGCCAGGGATATGGGACATCATATTGTAAAGCCTCTTCCGGCTCTTGTGGCCCTGAATTGTGAGGAGCGCTTTTTTAAGGAAATATCAGGAGTACGGGCAAAGGGCAGCATAAAGCTTATGATTGACGGCAAATGTGCAGCTGGTGATTACGGTGAGATACAGCTTACAGATACGGGTATATCTGGTATACCTGTCTTTCAGGTAAGCCGTTATGCTGTGGGAGCCTTGAATGACGGGAATAAAAAGGTTCAGGCGGTCATTGATTTTATGCCTGAGTATGATGATCAGGAGCTGTCAGAGTACATATCCGGGCTGCAAGTAACTGCAAATTCAGTTTGCCGTGGGCATGCTCCGGCTCTTGCGGATATCCTTACCGGACTTATCAATAAAAAACTGATGGCACTTCTTGTTAAGCTGTCCGGTGGCAGGACGCAGGAGCTGGTAAGACTTTTAAAGAGTTTTACCGTGAATATTGTAAAAGATAAGGGTATTACTGCGGCACAGGTATGCAGAGGCGGCGTAAGACTGGATGAGATAGATTTTTGCACTCTTGAATCAAAAATCTGCAAAGGATTGTATTTTTGCGGAGAAGTTCTTGACGTGGACGGCTGCTGCGGCGGATATAACCTGCAATGGGCATGGAGTAGTGGATATTT
>CAMAKT010000165.1 GCA_945836135.1 uncultured Clostridia bacterium
TGCAGTTATCAAATACGGCTTCAGAATCGGTTATGCCCAGTCTGATGTGGAGGTTGGAGGATGGATTCATACACATAACCTTAAGACTGCTTTGGGAGAACTTCTTGAGTATACATACAATCCTGAGGGGCATAATGATGTAGAGCCATCAGAGGAAGCGTATTTTGAAGGATATATGCGTGAGAACGGCAAGGTGGGTGTCCGCAACGAGGTATGGATTATCCCTACAGTGGGTTGCGTGAATTCAATTGCTAGGGCGATAGAAGCCACGGCAAGACTTAACAAGCCGGAGGGCGTTGATGAGGTTGTGGCATTTACACATCCTTACGGATGCTCACAGACCACTGAGGATCAGGAGAATACCAGAACAGTTCTTGCGGATTTAATTAATCATCCGAATGCCGGAGCTGTGCTTGTATTGGGGCTTGGCTGTGAGAACAGCCGTATCGAGGTTCTTAAAAACTACATCGGTGAGGTTAACCCGGACCGCGTTAAGTTCCTGCAGGTTCAGGATGTGGAGGATGAGCAGGAAGTTGCGGCTGATATTATGGAAGAACTGATGGCTTATGCAGCTACATTTAAGCGTGAGAAAGTGAGCGCAAGTGAGCTTGTCATCGGCATGAAGTGCGGTGGCTCCGATGGCCTGTCAGGCATCACAGCCAATCCGACAGTGGGCCTTTTCTCCGATATGCTGGTATCCAAGGGTGGAACAACAATCCTTACAGAGGTTCCGGAGATGTTCGGTGCAGAGACCATTCTCATGGATCGTTGCGCCAACAGGGAGCTTTTTGATAAGACAGTGTGTCTCATCAATGATTTTAAGGAATACTTTATTAAGAACGGTCAGGAGATTTATGAGAATCCTTCACCGGGAAATAAGGATGGCGGTATCACAACACTGGAGGACAAGTCATTAGGCTGCACCCAGAAATCAGGCTCATCACTTGTTAAGGGGGTTCTTGCATATGGCGAGAGAGTGCAGAACAAGGGACTCAATCTCTTAAGCGCGCCGGGCAACGATTTGGTGGCTTCCACGGCATGTGCGGCTGCAGGTGCCCAGATTGTGCTGTTTACCACAGGACGAGGAACACCGTTTGCGTCCCCGGTTCCTACGGTTAAGATTGCGACCAATTCAAGACTGGCAGGCAAGAAAGGCAACTGGATTGATTTCAATGCCGGAAGACTTGTTACGGACGATGTCCCTATGGAACAGCTTGCAGAGGAACTTTTTAAGCTGGTGCTTGATGTAGCATCAGGAAGAAAGGTTAGGGCAGAGCTTGCCGGCTTCCATGACCTTGCAATCTTCAAGCAGGGCGTAACGCTCTAAGGCTTGTATTTATAAGAGAACTTGACAAAAAATCAAGGTTTTTCTATAATTTTTATAGCAGTGAAGGCAATTTGCCTTAACATATTTTTTATGAACTATGAACCGGAAGCATGCCGGTGCTGCATACATGCATTCCGGTAATATACAGGCAGCACAGAAATGAGGAAAAAATGAACGCAGTATTAGAAGAAATCAGTAAAATTGGTATTGTTCCTGTTATCGCACTTGATGATGCCAAGGACGCAGAGCCTCTTGCAAAGGCACTTGTTGAGGGCGGTATCCCATGCGCAGAGGTTACTTTCCGTACAGCATGCGCAGCAGATGTTATCAAGATTATGTCCACAAAGTATCCGGAGCTCTTAGTTGGTGCAGGTACTGTTCTTACAACAGAGCAGGTCGACAGAGCTGTTGAGGCAGGTGCTAAGTTTATCGTTAGCCCGGGTCTTAATCCTAAGGTTGTTAAGTACTGTGTTGACAAGGGAATTCCAGTAACACCTGGTACAGCTAATCCTAGCGATGTTGAGCAGGCTATTGAGCTTGGGCTTGAAGTAGTTAAGTTCTTCCCGGCTGAGCAGGCAGGCGGTCTTGCCATGATTAAGGCTATGTCAGCTCCTTATGTTAATATGAAGTTCATGCCTACAGGCGGTATCAACGCAGACAACCTTACATCCTATCTTGATTTCAAGAAGATTATTGCATGCGGTGGTTCATGGATGGTTAAGAAGGATCTTGTTGCAGCAGGCAAGTTCGATGAGATTACTAAGCTTACAAGACAGGCTGTTGAGAAGATGCTTGGTTTCGAGGTAAGACATGTAGGTGTTAACCTTACAAGTGAGGCAGAGGCAGAGGAGCTTGCTGATAAACTTAACGCTATGTTTGGTTTCGAGAAGAAGGTTGGAAACAGCTCTATTTTCTCAGGAACAGGCTTTGAACTTATGAAGAACGGTGGACGTGGAACACACGGACATATTGCGATTGCTACTAATTACATTGAGAGAGCAATCTATCATCTTGAGAGAAGAGGCTTTAAGTTCGATAAGGATTCAGCTGTCGTTAAGGATGGCAATCTCAAGGCTATTTACTTTGAGGGAGAGTTCGGCGGATTTGGCGTTCATCTTGTACAGAAGTAATTAAAATGCACCAGGCGGTACGATTTTGTACCGCCTTTTTTTGTGACAGTTCATCTCATAGCCTGTAACGTGAGATAATCATGCTTGCATGAATTAGCTTACGTTACAGGCTATGAGATGAACGCCCGTTTATGAGCAAAGTTAACCGCGTAAGCGGTGGGAAAGCACCGCAAAGGTGCAAATCACCAAAGGTGATTGTGCGAATGGCGCGACTGGACTGTTACATTTTAATTAATTAGTATATGGACGATGCCTGATTAATGTGCTATAATCAATTTGTGTGAGTAGAGAATTTAAGGCATGACCGCAACCGGCGTGCGTTTTGTAAAATACATTATAGTACGGGAGAGTGAATCCAGAATGGATAAGTTAAAGAACTTATTGAAGATGAATCTTAAGTGGGTAGTCACCGGTGCAACACTGGCACTTATTATAGGTGGTGCCTTTTTCGGATACAGAGCTTATGTACAGGCGGTATCGGGCTTTATATTCAGTGTGACGGAGCAGACACCTTTTTCGTCCACGTCGAAAACGGACGCTAAGGTGAAGATTGAACCTAATCTTGCAAGTATACCGAGCGAATTTTCCAATAGATTCAGTGCGTCAAAATACACATGGAATGTATCAGATGACAATAGTAATCCGGTATTTAAGGTCAAGGACTACACCGGAACACCGGGTATTGCCGTACTTGAGGAGATAGGTGCAGGTTCTTCATATTTGTCTGCATCATATTATGATTCGTATTATACCGATGCTGACAATAACGAGGTGCCTGTTAGTCCGGGTGGTGATACTACGGGTCTGACATTCCATGAGCTGTCTTCCGACTCGCAGAACACACTTACTGTCAAGGTTCCGCTTAGGATGACACCTTATGTGGGAGCTGATATTATGACGGCGGCTAACAATACATTTACAGTTGCAAACGGTGCATTTTATATTACATATAACGCATATACACGCCAGGACACTATTACAAATGAATGGCTTAACGATTATCATCAGGTTAATCTTATCTATAATCCAAGTGTTCTTTCGGTCGATTATACACAGTATGGTCAGAACCTGTCATCAACCACATTCAATACAATCGGCGGTGGTTCATCGGATATATGGGCTACTGTAGACGGATCGGTTTACAAGCTTGGTGAGAAGGTGTATGTAGGTGTCAAGAACACAGCAAAGGGCAATGCCGGAATCACTGTTGAGCAGGGAGCGTATGTACCGCTCAGTGAGGGATATACCAATATTTTACAGGGCAATTTCGGATACACCAATTCCGACGGCGATAGCAGTGTGTATTTCTGGACATATGAAGAGAGGAAGAGGTCTCTGGATTCTTCACTTACACTCGTAGATGTAGTTGATGTTTCTGACTCAGGTGTTATTACGGGAAAATATGCAGGTACAACCAGCGTTTACGCAAGCTGCAAGCCTATGAACGAGAGTTATAATACGGACGGCAGCCTGAAGACGGAGTATGCTTCTAAGATTAATGTTACAGTTCCTTTCGCAATGAAGTTCTCCGATAATATTATCGTGAGTGTAGGCGATAATATCCCTCTTTATACAACGGCTTTTAACAGCAATGTTACATATTCATATGAATACAATAATGAGAGTGCGGTTACTCAGATAGATACCGGACTTTATGAAGCTGTCAAGGAAGGTACGGCTATTATCAAGGTGGTTATTGAGCATGTTGAGAATGGTATTACCACTAATACGGATACAGTATATGTAAATATTAAGGTCATTGACAAGCTCATGCTTTCCAAGTCGGAGGCGTCGGTTAATGTGGGATTTACCACTGAAGTTTCTGCTATTCCTACCAGCACGGACAGTACTAAGGTTTCTAATGTGACATGGAAGAGTGCAGACGAGAGCATTGCTACAGTAACATGGGATGATTCATCATTTGATTCGGCTCTTAATGCGACGATAACGGGTATTAGTAAGGGCAGAACCAAGATTTACGCATATCAGACAGTAGGCGGAGTTGTCAAGGTTGCATCAATGGATGTCAATATTACAATACCGGTGGATGGTATTACATTAAGCGAGCCTCAGAACGGCAAAGCATACCTTACAATGTATCTTGGACAGACCTTAACCATATATGCTGATTTACAGTACAGCAACAACAATGTACCTGACAATACGGAGCTTGTCTGGACCGCATCAGGTTCTGCACAGGCCCAGTCGCTTATCTCTCTTAATCCTGTAGTTACAACAGGGGTTCATCAGTCCTGCGATGTTACAGCGGAAGGATTGGGAAATACAACGCTTACTGTATATTCCAAGGATAACAGCCAGATTGTGAACCTTGATATTTTCATTACGGAAAAACCGACATCAATTGAACTTTCCGAGACCAATGTTGTGGCGGCAATGTCGCAGAAGCAGCATCAGCTTACCGGCTTTGTTCATTCCGCAACGGACGGATGCGAACAGTCCATTATCTGGACCTCTCTTAATACCAATGTCGTAACGGTGGACAGGGATACCGGTCTTGTAACACTTGTGGCTCCGGGAACTACGGAGATATGTGCTACATCTGCGGTTGACCCAAGCGTCACTGCATACTGTCATTTTGAGGTTGCACAGGATGTATACGGTATTATTCTTGATAAGACAGAGCTTACGTTTAACGTAGGCGATACGTACAGACTTACAGCTACGGTTAATCCTGCTGATGCATATGACAAGACAATGGTATGGACATCTTCCAACCCTTCGGTAGTATCGGTTGAGGATACTAACAAATATGAGAACCTCCTGACTGCTAAGGGAAGCGGAAGTGCGACGATTTTTGCAGAGACCAATGACGGTGGATATATTGCATATTGTAATGTAAGAGTATTGCAGCCTGTTACGGAAATTAAATTGAGCAATACAGAGATAACGGTAAGAAAGGGAACGGAGTTCTACCTCAATGCAACACCGACACCGGATACTGCTGACGATAAGACAATTGTATGGTCAACAAGCGACTCGAATGTTGCAACAGTTTCATCAGATGGTAAGGTCGTAACCGTAGGAATCGGGCAGTGTATAATAACGGCTACCAATCCGTCATCCAAAGTCGCTGCGTCATGTACGGTTATAGTTCTTGAACCGCTTACAGGACTTACACTTAATACATATTATCAGAATATGGTAAAGGGAACACGATTTGTACTTGTACCGAATGTTGAGCCTGCTACGGCTTCAAATAAGAACGTAACATTCTGGTCCAGCGATTCCGATATTGCCACAGTTGACGAAAAGGGAGTTATAACTGCTGTCAAGGGCGGTGCGTGTGAGATTGTAGTCACAACGGAGGAAGGCAGTTTTACACAGAAGTGTACTATAGTTGTTAAAGAGTATGTTACATCAATAACTTTAGCAGATAAGAATAAGTTTTTGAATTATGGCGATTCATATACAATGCCGGTCACGGTAGGTTCTGAGACGGCATCTGATAAGGGTTTAATATGGAGTTCAAGCAATGAATCAATACTTACGGTGAGCCAGTTCGGTGTTATTACCGGTGTAGGATACGGAACAGCGGTCGTTACTGCAACCGCAGCGGATGGCAGTGGAGTAAGCGATTCGTGCGTTGTGCAGGTAGTACGTCCGGTGACAGATATTACATTGTCACATTCTAAAATTACATTATATGTAGGAGATGTTTTCCACGTTGAGGCCACTGTGGCTCCGGAAAATGCTTCTGTTAAGAAGCTTTTGTGGACATCATCAGACCCATCTGTT
>CAMAKT010000166.1 GCA_945836135.1 uncultured Clostridia bacterium
AATTTTTTACATATAATTTTACTGTGCATTTTAAACATAGTACAAAAGTATCAATTGTAAGTAATTACAAAAAAATCGTCATAAAAAATTATTACTTTTGTATGTTTTTCTCCTCCAATGTGCTATAATGTGGGTAAATTTCAGCGCATAAGCGCTGCATAACAGTATAAAAATGGAGGATTGCCATGAACGAACCAAGAAATCTTACACTGTTGACCGATTTATATGAACTTACCATGATGCAGGGATATTTTAAGAACAAAACCAATCCCACTGTAGTATTTGACGTATTTTTCAGAAGAAATCCCTTTGACAGCAGCTATTCAATATGTGCCGGACTTGAACAGGCAATAGAGTATATCCGCAATCTTCATTTCGAGAAGGAGGATGTGGATTACCTCAGAAGCACGGGCTTATTTGAGGAGGACTTTCTGGAGTATCTGGCAGCCTTCCGTTTCTCCGGTGACGTATATGCCATTCCGGAGGGCACGGTAGTATTCCCGAAAGAACCTCTTGTAAAGGTTGTTGCACCTATTATGGAGGCACAGCTTGTGGAGACTGCACTTCTCAATATTGTAAACCATCAGAGCCTTATTGCCACCAAGGCATCAAGAGTTGTATATGCTGCCCAGGGTGACGGCATAATGGAGTTCGGTCTGCGCCGCGCCCAGGGACCGGATGCGGGTATTTACGGTGCACGTGCCGCAATGATTGGCGGCTGTATCGGTACAAGCTGTGTTCTCACGGGACAGATGTTTGATGTTCCGATTAAGGGTACCCATGCCCATAGCTGGATTATGAGCTTCCCTGACGAATACACTGCCTTCAGGAAATATGCCGACCTCTACCCGAATGCATGCCTGCTTCTCGTAGATACCTATGACACCCTTGGCTCCGGTGTTCCTAACGCCATCCGCGTATTCAAGGAAATGCGTGAGGCAGGAATCACCCCTAAGCTCTATGGAATAAGGCTCGACTCCGGCGACCTTGCATACCTCTCCAAGAAAGCCCGCAAGATGTTGGATGAAGCCGGCTTCCCTGACGCAATAATCTCCGCTTCCAGCGACCTTGATGAGTACTTAATCCACTCACTGAAAAACCAAGGCGCCACCATCACATCCTGGGGTGTGGGAACCAACCTGATTACAGCTAAGGACTGTCCTGCCTTCGGCGGCGTTTACAAGTTAGCAGCCGTTAAGGATGAGGCAACAGGTGAATTCATCCCTAAGATTAAGCTCTCCGAGAATTCCGAGAAAATAACCAATCCGGGCAACAAGACCGTATTCCGTATATATGACAAGGAAAACGGCAAGATAAAAGCAGACCTTATTGCCTTTGCCGACGAGCATTTTGACGAGAGCAAGGATTTGATGATTTTCGACCCTGTCCACACCTGGAAAAAGACCCTTCTTAAGGGTGGCACCTATACAGTCCGTGAGATTATGATTCCTGTGTTCCTTAAGGGTGAGTGCGTATATGCTTCCCCTTCTGTTATGGATATTCAGGCTTATTGTAAAAAGGAACTTGATACACTTTGGGATGAATCAAGACGTTTTGAGAATCCGCAGGAGATTCATGTTGACCTTTCAGACAAGCTCTACGACGTGAAGAAGTCCCTTCTCAACAATTACCACAGAAGCTAGATATAATATTAAGCAAAAAAAGACAGCAGGCGCAATCCCATAAAGGATTGATACCTGCTGTCTTTTGTAAACAAGATGATTATTCGTAACAGTTCAGCCGCGCCATTCGCACAATCACCTATGGTGATTTGCGCACACTCACGGTGCTTTCCCGCTGCTTCGCAGCTAACTTTGCTCATAAGATGGCGCTAAACTCATAGCCTGCAACGTGAGCTAATTCATGCAAGCATGATTAGCTCACGTTACTGGCTATGGCTGAACTGTTACAATTATTATATTATGCCTGCTTAATATATTCAGCCAGCGCCCTGTCCATATTCTTGATATGGTCAAACAGCCAGTCCACTACATTCTTCTTCACTGCTGCCACAAATGCCTCGGAAGGGCCCTCTTCCTCAACCAGCATATCATAGAGAACCTCAACAGCCTTCTTGAATTCCTCATGCTTCTGTCTGTGTCCCTCCAATGCCGGATAGGATACCTCCTTCTGCAGCTTCTCTTCCTCTGTGAAATGAAACTCCGTATAGTTCTCCAGATAATCTAACATCTTAATTGCCTGGACTTTTCCGCCTCCCTGCTCACAGCATATCAAAAGAGCGTCAATCTTCGCAATCAGTTCCTTGTGCTGATTGTCAATCATAGTATTGCCTGTTATCAGGCTGTCATCAAATTCTACCTTCATGTATACCTCCCTGATTTTCTGAAATTCACAATTTATTTCATATTCTTTTTATTTATTGTATCGTAATTTTTGTATTTCTTCAATAATTATTTGAAAAAACAGCTCATGAAATGAGCAAAGAAAACAGTTGAATTTTTCCGTAAAAATGATAAAATGATAAGGTATGACATTTACATAGGGAGGTTACGTTATGCCAGCATGGTTGATAGTACTGTTGTCTATCCTAGCCGTAGTGCTTGTATTATTCATCGTTCTGATGATTGTAGGCAGCAAATTACAGAAAAAAGCAAACTCTCAGCAGGAGGCCTTAGAGTCGGCAGCTCAGGTTGTCTCAATGCTGATTATTGACAAAAAGAAACTAAAAATCAGTGAAGCAAATCTGCCGAAGGTTGTTACCGAACAGGTTCCTAAGTATGCGCGCCGCGCCAAGTTTCCTATTGTTAAGGCACGTGTTGTGGGTGCCGGCAGCAAGCCGATGAACCTTATCGCTGATGCCAAGGTTTTCGAACTGCTTCCTGTGGGTAAGGAATGTAAGGTAACCGTAAGCGGAATATATATTACCGAGATTAAGAGTGTCCGCGGCGGAGCAATTCCTACCCCTGCAAAGAAAAAGGGACTTTTTAAGAAGTCCGTCAAGGCTGAGAAGAATAAGCCTGAGAAGAACGCCGACAAGAACGGCAAGGATGCTAAGAACAGCAAGAAGAAATAATATGCTGACTGCTTAATAAGCATATAGAGAAAAAAGGGTGCCACCCGATTATCCCATGGATAACAGGGCGGCACCTTTTTTTAGCTTATAGAAAATTCCGCTATCTGTACTCCTGTTCACTTATTTTAATTGCCACGTGACAATCCGACATATGCTGACAGTTCATGTCAAGGGCATAGGAGATATCCACAGCCAGCTCATTTTCCGCCTCGGTTATGCACAAATCCGAGGTATCAATCCCCATCATCATGCTTCCAAAAGGTGTCTCATAGTAGCTTAGGTTCTTTTCCCCCATTGTAAAAATCATATTGGTGCTCATAGGGCCTTTGCGCACAAGTTCCACTTCATTAGGAGATATCTTAATCATATTGTCTGTTATCAGCCCGTCCTCAAGACTCTCCTGATATTTTATGTAGTGCTTTCCGTTCCGGTAGAAATATCTCCCGGAATGAATCATCTCTATTGATTCGTTGTCCGCACCTGCTGAGTGCAGCCCCGAAATCTGTAAAATAACATTCTCTTTCATAATTCCCCTTACTCTTCTATATTAATCTGCTTTGTCGTCTTAATATCAAAAGGCAGAATCATATTGGCAATATTTTTGAATTTCTCCGCGGCATCGCTTACATAGAAACGATACATAAGGCTCGGTGAGTCAACTTCCTTGACATTCGCAAGCTGCTTTTCCGCAAGAAGCCGCTTAAGCTCCAGAGCTGTCTCATAAGCCGGATTGACTAAGTTGACTCCTTCTCCCATCACATTTCCAACAGAGCTTCTAAGCAGAGGGAAATGGGTACAGCCAAGTACAAGGGTGTCCACATCCGCTTCCTTGAGTTCCTCAAGATAACGGGCAACAATCTGGTCGGTGATGTCATCGTGAAGCCAGCCTTCCTCCACCAATGATACCAGAAGCGGACACGCCTTGCCGATAACCTCTATTGTCGAGTCCTGCTCCTTAATTACCTTGGTGTACAAACCGCTGTTTATGGTTCCTTCCGTGGCAATTATACCGATTCGTTTATTCTTCGTCACTGACACGGCAGTTCTTGCTCCCGGCTTAACAACACCGATAATCGGAACCTTGATTTCATCCTTAATTTCCTCAAGAGCATAGGCACTGGCGGTATTACAGGCAACCACAATGGCCTTAACGCCCTCGTTCGTCAGAAAATTAACAATCTGTCTGGAATACCGGATAATTGTGTCCTTGGATTTCGTTCCGTAAGGAAGTCTTGCCGTATCCCCGAAATACACGATACGTTCATTGGGTATCTGGCGGATAATCTCCCTCGCCACAGTAAGACCTCCCACTCCTGAGTCAAACACTCCGATTGGTGCATCTTTATCCATATACTACCTCATTTCTGTGAAAAGCCAGCTCAATGAGCTTATCAATCTGGGCGCTGACGGAAAGTCCCTTAGCTGCCCAGAGCATCGGATACATACTGATTGAAGTAAAACCCGGAAGAGTATTAATTTCATTAAATACAACCGTTCCGTCAGGTTTGAGAAAGAAGTCTACTCTGGCAAGTCCGTAGCCGTCCACAGCCTTGAAAATTGCAACGGCGTCATTACGAATCTCATCTTCCTTGCCCTCAGGGAATGCAGGATGGGTATCTGTCTTAGACTCCGCATTGGCATACTTGGCATCATAATCATAGAACACAGCCTCCCCTGCCGGAAGTACCTCGCCCACGCCCGAAGCCTTAGGTTCAAGGCCTCCAAGTACCGCACATTCAACCTCACGGCCTACGATTGTCTCCTCCACAAGAATCTTTCTGTCATGCTGTGCAGCAAGCTTAAGTCCGCTTATGAGAGAATCTCGGTCAGACGCCTTGCTGACACCGCAGGATGAGCCTGCGTTGGCCGGTTTGACAAATACCGGATACGGCAGCTTCTTCTCAATTCTGTCCACCACAGTCTCAATGTCGCCTAACTCCTCCCTGCGAACTGCAACATAGGCTGCCTGCTTAACTCCCACCGTGGCAGCCACAATCTTGGTGAAAAGCTTATCCATGGACACTCCGGATGCAACTACGCCACATCCCACGTATGGAATTCCCGCAAGCTCAAGCACTCCCTGAACCGTTCCGTCCTCACCGTAGAGACCATGAAGCACAGGAAATACCACGTCAACCTTCACTACCTCAGCCTTGCCGTCCTCTATCGCAATAAAACCTTTGTGGGAGGCATCCGGAGACAGCACCAGTTCCGTTGTACTGTCTTTCCAGCTTCCGTCCTCTATAGCGTCAGCATTCTTCGTAAGCAGCCATCGTCCCTCCTTGGTAATTCCCACCAACAGTTTCTCATACCTGCTCTCATCCATATTATGTATAATTGTAAGTGCCGAACGGCAGGACACCTCATGCTCCGAAGACTGACCGCCAAACAGTACTGCCACCTTAAGCTTTGACATTATGACCTCTTTTCTGCTGTACACAGTACAGCCTATTTAAATAATTTATTCAAAAATCTGAATATTTTGAATTCATATACATATTCCGTTTCATCCTCACTGTCGCTGCAGGAATTTCCGGCTGAGTTCTCATACAGCAGCTTAAGCTCGTCCTCGTCAAGAACTGCCTCCAGCTCGTCCTTTGCTTCCTTCGGCATCACACCATAGCTTACATCCACAAAACACAGCTTCGGATACACCACACACCACCAGTTCTTGCCCTCAGCGGCACCGATATCCACCCTGAAGGCCTCATAAATGCCTGCCGGGAAGGTCATATCAGCATAGGTTTTAATCGGAAAATACGAATTTTCAAAATAAGCTTCTACATTATATTCCTTTTTCTGTTCCCTGATAACCCCTTTGGCAACATTTTCTATATTTTCAATGTTGTCTTCTAAAATTCTCCTTGCCTCCTGCTTGTCATGCACATCACAAAGAAGCTCCCCCATATACTCTACCAGCTCCTCCTTCACAAGAAGTTTAAGAGCCTGATCCTCCTCACTGTCGCTGTTTGCCCTCACATGAAATCGTATTATCTCCCCCGCAATTTCCTGCTGAAGACTCTCTGCACTTCTTTTTTCCTCTCCCTCATATGTAAAAAAAACAAACGCACACAGCACCATACAAAGCCATGCCGTAATACTCCATCTGTCCATGGCAGCCTCCTTATAACATATATTCAGCTAATTGCGAAACTCTGTGTATTGGCACCGGACGT
>CAMAKT010000167.1 GCA_945836135.1 uncultured Clostridia bacterium
ATTACGACATGTCAAAAAGCATATTCGGTCTTGATATAGGCACAAGCAACATAAAAATATATTCCTGTGATAATGATTCATTTCTCAACGAGAAGAATATTATCGCTATTGCACACAAAAAGAATGTTTTTGCTGTGGGCAATGAGGCTTATGATATGCATGAAAAAGCACCGGATTATATTCAGGTAACTTTTCCGGTTAAATATGGTGTAATTGCGGACTTTGCAAATATGCAGATACTTGTGACTGAGTTCATTAAGAAGCTCAGCAAAGGAGGAAGGATTATGCCGGCGGATTACTATGTGGCAGTTCCTACAGATATCACTGAAGTGGAGAAGAGGGCATTCTTAGAACTCATTCGTGATTCCAAAATACGCGCCCGCAAGATTATGGTTATCAATAAGCCTGTTGCAGATGCCATCGGTTCCGGTGTGGATGTCAATGGTGCCAAGGGCGTTATGATTGTCAATATAGGTGCAGATACTACTGAAATTTCCGTCTTAAGTCTTGGCGGAATTGTATTAAGCCGCGCCGTGAAGTTCGGTGGCAATAAATTAGATGAGCAGATTATCAGTGCTGTGCGCAAGAAATACAATCTGGTAATCGGAGCAAAGACAGCAGAGCATATTAAGATTAATCTTGGAAGTGCTATACCGATGGACGAGCAGTTCGTCAGCGTGTATGGCAGGGATTTGGTTACAGGACTTCCTATGGCAAGACAGATATCATCGACGGTGGTTTACGACTGTATGATAGATTTTATTCATTCAATAGTTGATTCAATAAAGATGATTCTTGAGAGGACACCGCCTGAACTTGCCTCTGATATAATTGACACAGGCATACACCTGACCGGAGGTTCATCGGGAATACTCCATCTTGCAGACCTGATTAACAGTGAAACAGACCTTAATGTCATAATCTCGGATGCTCCGTCGGAAAGCGTTGTGAGAGGAATAAGAACTATTATTGAAGACCCTGAATTTACAGAAATAGCATATATTCCGAAGGAAAAGATATATGAGTAATAAGCCGCGTATACAAATTTCACAAAAGTTTATGCTGACAATGCTTACGATACTATGTGTTGTCCTTATTGGTGTATCTTTTTTTACAGATAAACTGACAGCACCGGTTCAGAATGCACTTTCATATGTCATCGTCCCCTTGCAGAAAGGAATCAATGGTGTGGGTTTGTGGCTGACCGACAGGGCAGATTATTTTTCCACAATTGATGAACTTAGGGAAGAAAATGCATTACTCAGAGAGGAACTTGATGAGCTCAAGGAAAAGAATCTTGTGCTTGTTCAGGACCAGATAGAGCTTAATACATTAAGACAGTTATACGCCCTTGACGATAAGATTCCGGGATATACCAAGGTGGCTGCCCGGGTTATCGGCAAAGGAACCGGCAACTGGTTTTCCACCTTCACAATAGATAAAGGAAGCAAGGACGGAATACTTGTTGACATGAACGTAATCTGTGGAAACGGTCTTGTAGGAATAGTGACAGATGTTACAGATAATTCGGCAACAGTGCGCAGTATTATTGATGAAAAAAGCAATGTAACCGGAATGTTAATCACAAGTTCCGATACCTGCAATATCCGAGGGGATCTCGAACTTATGGACAGCGGCTATATACATCTTGAATATCTGCGCAAGGATGTTGATATAAAGGAGGGCGAAATGATTGTTACCTCCAATATCAGTGACAAATATCTTGAAGGAATACTCATTGGCTATGCCAAGAATATTTCCGAGGATGCTAACAGTCTTACACAGTCAGGATATCTTGTACCTGCCGTGGATTTTGAACATATGACAGAAGTGCTGGTTATTTTGGAATTGAAAAAAAATAAATAAAGGAATACTATATGAAGAAGTTTTTATTTTGTTTCTTTTCTATAATAATAACATACATTATGCAGGTTTCGGTATTTACATACTTTGAAATTGCCGGCGTCAGACCTAATCTGTTGCTTATGATTACCTGCATTATCGGCTTTACCATGGGCAGCCGCTATGGTCTGCTTACAGGCTTTTTTGCCGGTCTTCTTGTTGACCTCATGGCTGGCAGCACGGTGGGCTTTACTGCGCTTGTCTATATGTATGCCGGAAATGTAAATGGATTTTTCTATAAAGACTATGTTAAGGAAGAAATTCTTCTTCCAATGGGTCTTGTTGCTGCAAGCACCTTTATATATGAATTCATGTACTATATTTTCTATTTTTTACTTCAGAATAAGCTGAGGCTGTCCTATTATCTTGTCAGGATTATCCTGCCTGAGGTGATTTACACTGTTGTGATAACCCTTATCGTGTATGTGTTTATCTATTTTATAATACGAAAGGTTGAACAGTCTAAAAAAAGGAGGACTATAACAAGTGCTTAGAGAGGACTTTAAAATTATATGGGAGTATATTAAGTCCATTCTGCGTTCAAGACTTCTGCCGCTTATTTTATTTTCAATTTTTCTTTTTAGTGTGTTGATATACAGACTTTTTAATCTGCAGATTGTTCATGGTGAGGACTATCAGATAAATTATGCCCAGAAAACCGAAAAAACTCTTGTGCTCAACAGTACAAGAGGCAATATATATGACTGCAACGGTGAACTGCTTGCATATAACGAGCTTGCTTATTCCGTTATCATCGAGGACAGCTCCACCGCAATTAAGAATACGGAGCTCAATGCTATTATCGTTGAAATGTATGACATAATTGAGGAGAACGGAGACAGCTATTCCATTGAT
The DNA here is from genome assembly GCA_945836135.1 of uncultured Clostridia bacterium. Lineage (GTDB taxonomy): Bacteria > Bacillota > Clostridia > Lachnospirales > Lachnospiraceae > CAG-882. Next base: position 2,758 of record CAMAKT010000167.1, read on the forward strand.
TATTCAATACGCTTGAATAAATATGGAAAATATGAATTTACCAAGAGCGGTAATTCTCTTCTGAGATATCTGCGCGATGTATATGGACATCAATACATCAGCCAGCTTACTGATGAAGAGCGTAATGCAACTGCTGACGACGTAATAAAGCTTCTTAAAAGCACCAAATACTATAATATCAGCGATGAATACAGCAAGGAAGAGGTACTGGAGATAATATATGTGCGTACCAATCTTGCAGCTCATTCCTATCAGCGATACATTTCCTTTACTGTTGCCAATAATGTATCGCAGGAAACAATGGCTGCCATCCTTGAGAATTCGGACAGGCTTACCGGAGTAACGGTGAAGGATGAATACCGTCGCTGCTATAATTACGGAAAATACATCGCTCATCTTATCGGCTATACCGGAAAAGTATCGGCAGAAGAGCTTGAGGAACTCAAACGAGCTGATTCCTCCTATCAGGCAAGTGATGTAGTGGGAAAATCAGGTGTTGAAAAGAGCTATGAGCAGATTCTATCCGGAACCAAGGGAAGCAGAACGGTCTTAGTTGACAGTTATGGTCGAGTTTTGGAGGTTGTTGACGAAAAAGAGCCTGTCACAGGTTCAGATATCTATCTTACAATAGATGTTAAGCTGACGCAGAAAATATATGATCTGCTTGAACGACGTCTTGCAGAAATTCTTGTTGCACGTATCGTTAATTCTGACTCTGACAGAATTAACACTTCTGAGGGGGACCTTGTTGTAATTCCCGTCAAGGATGTGTACTTTGCTTTATTTGACAACAATACTCTTTCCATTGATAAACTTATGCAGAATCATTCTGATGGTGCATCTGCTTCAGTGTATGAAACATTCTCAGCAAAAAAAGAACAGATTTCGATATCCATCTATGATGAGTTATATAATACCGCAACAGTATATTCAAATCTTTCTGAAGAAATGCAGGAATACATCAAAAATGTAAGAACAATTCTGTTAGACGGCAGTATTCTAAACAAAGATGTGATAAGTTCCACCGATGCGCTGTCTGTTGCATGGACGAACGGAGAGTTAAGTCTAAGAGAATATTTGTATAATGCTATTGCAAACGACTGGGTTAATATATATAATTTAGATGTTGACGATGAATATCCTACAATGGATGAAGTCCTGGACGCAATGCTCAGTTATGCCATGGAAGAACTTGAATACAATGATGCTTATGATAAACTGCTCATGAAGTATCTGGTGCAAGGTGGACAAGTATCCGGGAAACAGGTATGTCTGCTTCTGATGGAGCAAGCCTGTGTACCCTATACGGATAGTGAGTATGCAGCGATAAGTCAGGGTGCTTCACCTTATGATTATCTGATAGGGCAGATTAAGTCACTTAATATTACTCCTGCAATGCTTGCATTAGATCCTTGTTCCGGGGCGGTTGTTTTAGAGGATGCCGGTTCAGGTGAAATCATTGCTATGGTTACATATCCAAGCTATGATATTAACAATTTTTCCGGTTCCATTGACTCTGATTATTATGCAAGTCTCTTAGCTGACAAATCGACACCTCTTGTCAATCGTGCTACTCAGACAAGAATAGCACCGGGCTCTACTTTTAAGATTGCAACAGCAATTGCCGGACTCATGGAGGGGGTTATAACAGTTGATGAGAAGATAGAGGATACAGGTATTTTTGACAAGGTTACTCCTGCGCTGCGCTGCTGGATATACCCGGGCAAGCATGGTGAGATTAATGTCAAGCAGGCCATCGGCTTTTCATGCAACTACTTTTTCTGTGAGGTCGGTTACCGTTTGAGCACTGAGGCGGACGGAAGTCTTAATGCAGATAAGGGACTGGCAGTTCTTAAGAATTATGCAGAACAGCTCGGTCTGGCTACCAAGACCGGAATACAGATATCTGAGGCAGCTCCTAACGCCTCCTCGGTTTCGATAATTGCATCTACTATAGGGCAGGGAAATCATGCGTACTCAGCACTTAACCTTGCAAGATATACATCAACAATCGGAAATGGCGGTACGGTCTATAATTCAAGCATAATCAGCAAGGTAGTGGATAATAATGGTGATGTTATTGAACTTTTCTCACCTGTTGTAGCCAATGAAGTGGAGCTTGACAGCAACGTATGGGACGCGGTATATGAAGGCGGACGTAATGTTATTCTTGAAAGTGCCGTCGGCACACAACTTTTTGATAAGTATCTGCCTGTCAAGGTAGGAGGAAAGTCCGGAACGGCAGAGGAGAATAAGAACAGAGGTTCCCATGCCAACTATATTACATGGGCACCATATAATGACGCAGATGTTGCAGTAGCAGTTATGATTCCTAATGGTTATGCCGCAGTTAATGCGGGTGTAATGTCATTCTATACTCTGGCTGCATACTATGATTCGTATATTCCTTCTGAAATCTATGCAGATGTGGAAGGCGTTTTAACAATAATAGAGTAAAATTCCTGAAAGGTGGGTTATGATGAATAATTCAGTAATTATTAAAGGAAATAAGCACGGAATTGTTGTTGTGTTGGATGAGAATATTCCTTTTGCTGAGCTTAAGGAGGCTCTGGTGGAGAAATTCCAGTCCGCATCCAAGTTTTTCGATAAGGCGAGCATGGCGGTCTCCTTTGAAGGGCGCAGGCTGACTTCTTCGGAAGAGAAAGAGATACTTGATATCATATCAGAGAACTCAGAGCTTAATATAGTCTGCGTGATTGATAATGATAAGATGCGTGATGACTATTATAAAAAAGCTGTAAATGAAAAGCTTGAAGAGTTGTCATCCCATACAGGTCAATTCTATAAAGGAACCTTACGAAGCGGTCAAGTATTGGAATCTGAGAGCAGTATTATTGTGCTGGGTGATGTCAATCCGGGAGCCAGAATTATTTCCAAGGGAAACGTCGTTGTGCTCGGAAGTCTTAAAGGACTTGTTTTTGCAGGGGCAAACGGCAATCAGGACTCATTTGTTGTAGCACTTGAGATGGCACCGATGCAGATAAGAATCGGTGATATTATTGCCAGAAGTAATGACGGCACACAGATTAAGCCCGGAAAGAGCATTGACCCTAAGATTGCTTATGTCGACGACGGCAATATCTACATAGAAAAGCTTGATAAAAATGCTCTTGCTGACATTAGGCTCTAAAATATTTAAAAAAATGATTGCTTTTATACAAAAAAACAATCATAATAATACTATAATTTCCTTCTGTATGAGAAGAGAATAATAGCCGCATCACGGCAGATTGGAGAAAGATATGAGTGAAGTAATTGTTGTCACCAGTGGTAAGGGTGGCGTAGGCAAGACAACCACATCGGCTAATGTCGGAACAGGTCTTGCAAAGCTGAATAAGAAAGTAGTACTGATTGATACGGATATAGGTCTTCGTCATCTTGACGTTGTAATGGGCTTAGAGAATAGAATTGTCTACAATCTTGTTGACG
>CAMAKT010000168.1 GCA_945836135.1 uncultured Clostridia bacterium
TGTGAGTTCTCTGCTCGAACTGCTCTCTGGAATCCTTATACTTATGAACAGCTCTAAGGATTGTTACAACTTCCTTCTTAGTAGGAAGAGGTACCGGTCCGCTCACCTGAGATCCTGTCTTCTTAACAGTCTCGATAATCTTCTTGGCCGACTGATCTGCTAACTGATGATCATAAGCCTTCAATGTGATTCTCATTACTTGACTTGCCATAAAAAAAGCCGCCTCCTTTTCGCACTATAAATCAGTACGACAAGTGGTGACTGTACACTTACCCGCGTGTGTCCTCTGCTCTGCTACGCCCAATTCGAGCGTACTGCGCACGCAGTTTCTAACCTCGCGTCTCTCTGTTCCTCGACAGATTCTTAACTTGTACAGTGACTTGTCGCCAGTTTCCTAACTTGACATTCGCTCCACGGAACACCTGCAATTTTCATGCAGCAACCTCACGCTTCAACGCTATCAATGTCACAGCAAGAGATACTATACAACATTCGTCAGGAAAATGCAAGTACTTTTTTGAAATTTTTTGCAGAAATTCTAAAAAAGTTTTTAAGTAAGTGCATTTTATACAACGGTGCCTTGCGTATCATCATTATAACTCGTACTTTTCTTTTTGTAAATAGGTTATTTATATTGACAATGAGAAATTTCCATATTATAATCGTCGATAACAATTACAGACAAAAAGCATTGACGAGGAGGAGTACATACTATTCCGGATGAACAGAGAGAAAGTGGCTGGTGAAAACTTTCGTGAAGGTAGTATGGAAGTAGCCTTTGAGCTTTGGATCGAACAGATTATTCCAAGTAGACTCCAACGGAGATTCCCACCGTTATCAGGGGAAGCGATATCGGAATTGCAGTTTTGATTCCCGTATTGTAATGAGCGCAGAATTTTTCTGAAATTAGGTGGTACCACGGACATGTTAGTTCGCCCTAAGCATTTGCTTGGGGCGACTTTTTTTGTCTGTTTTGTAAAATATTTAGGTTGTTGCGAAACTCTATGTTTTGATACCGGACGTTGTGAGATTTTACTATATTGTCGCCGGGACACGCTTTCGCTTGATTGCATCACGCAACGGTGCATAAGCGGCTAAAATACAGCCGCTAAGCACCGGCGGTTGCAAACAGTCCGGCTCGTAATATAGTAAAATCACACAACTACTCAGTATAAAATGGGAGTTTCGCAAACGACTATTATTAAGGAGGTATCCACATGGATAAGAAGTATGATTTCAGAAATGTTGAAGAGAAACTTGAGAAGCTATGGGCGAAACAGGAGATTTATAAGTATCGGAACGGAAAAGACAGGAAAGTCTTTTCTATTGACACCCCGCCGCCAACCGTAAGCGGTAAGCTGCATATTGGCCATGTATTTTCCTATACCCAGGCGGAAATGATTGCAAGGTTCAAGCGTATGCAGGGATATGATGTATTTTATCCCTTTGGTTTTGACGACAACGGTCTGCCTACAGAGCGTCTGGTTGAAAGGGATGAAGGTGTACATGCAAACACCATGCCACGAAGCGAATTCCGGACTAAGTGCATGAGCACCACCAAAAAGTACGAGGACGAATTCAGAGCGCTGTGGAAACGTCTGGGATTTAGCGTTGACTGGAATCTGCAATACCGGACAATATCGGATTTATCCCAGAAGATATCGCAGAAATCTTTTATAGAACTGGCAAAGAATAAAAAAGCCTATATGAAGGAGTCCCCGGTATTATGGTGTACAGAGTGTCAGACCTCCATCGCACAGGCGGAGCTGGAAACGAAGGAATGTGAAACAACCTTTAATTATCTTAACTTTAAAACAGATGCAGGCAACCTGCTGATAGCCACCACCAGACCTGAGCTGCTGGCAGGCTGCGTATGTATATTTGTGCATCCTGACGACGAACGTTTCAAAGAATATGCAGGCAGGACAGCAAGGGTTCCTTTGTATGATTTTGAAATTCCAATATTGACGGACGAATCCGTTTCTATCGATACAGGAACCGGCGCGGTAATGTGCGCAACCTTTGGCGACTCCACTGATGTGGAATGGTATCAGAAGCACAATCTTCCTTATAATAAGGTAATTATGCCTGACGGAACCATTAATACCGATATCGCTTTTATCGGCGGAATGACAATCTCCGAGGCAAGGAAACACATAATAGAGCTTCTGCGTGAAAATAACCTTCTTGTAAAGCAGGAGACAATCACCCATATGATTGCCGTTCATGAGCGTTGCGGGACTGCTGTCGAGTTCATCCCGTCAAGGCAATGGTATATTGACGTATTATCCGACAAAGAAAAGTATCTTGCAGCTGCCGATGAGATTAACTGGCATCCTGCCCATATGAAAAACAGATATAAGATATGGGTAGAGAATTTAAAATGGGACTGGTGTATTTCAAGGCAGAGGTATTTCGGCGTTCCTTTTCCTGTATGGTACTGTAAGAACTGTCAGGAGCCTGTTTTTGCCGAAGAGGAGCAGTTACCAGTAAATCCTCCGGAAAGCAAGCCGCTGCATCCATGTAAATGCGGATGTAATGAATTTATTCCCGAAGAGGCCGTTTTTGATACCTGGGCTACCTCTTCCGTAACCCCTCTGATTAATGCCCGATACGGTGAGAAGGATGATATTTCGGAAGAAATCTTCCCTATGGGCATGAGATGTCAGGCCCACGAGATTATCAGAACATGGGCATTCTACACCATTGTAAAGAGCCTCTACCATACGGGTCAAATACCTTGGAAGGATATTATGATAAGCGGCTTTGTTCTTGCAAAACCGGGAGAAAAGATAAGCAAATCCAAAAATAACAGTTCCAATTCACCGATAGAGTTGATAGAAAAGCATTCCGCCGATGCCATCCGCTACTGGGCGGCCAACAGCAAGCTGGGAACAGATACCTTTTTTAGCGAAGAAGATTTGAAGCTTCCAAAGAGGTTCATTAACAAGCTGTACAATGCTGCCAGATTCGCAATCATGCAGCTTGAAGATTTTGTAAAACCTGAACAGTATGATGAAACCAAGCTGCTTCCCATAGACAGATGGATTTTACAACGGGTAAATGAAACAACCCTGCAGGCACAGGAGCTGCTTAATGATTATGAAATCGGTCAGGCGAGACAGAAAATCGACAACCTGTTCTGGAAGGATTTCTGCGACTACTATATAGAAATTGCCAAGGAAAGGCTGTACCAGCCTGAAAAACACGGTGCCAAGCAACGGTATTCAGGGCAGATTGCTGTATACTACAGCCTGCTCGGGATTCTAAAGCTGTACGCCATCTATACTCCTTATGTGACGGAATATATCTATCAGGATTTTTATACAAAATATGAAAAAGATATTTCGTTACACCAGACAATCTGGGAGACAAGAAAAAAAGAAAATGTCTATATAGAGTTTGGCGAACATCTGAAAGAGGTTATAGCCGATGTCCGCAAACGCAAGACCGAAAATCAGATGTCAATGAAGGATACCATTCCGGAGCTTATAATTACCTGCCCGAAAAAGTTCAGAGATTTCTATAAGAAATCGGAGAAGGATATACAGGCCTGCACAGGTGCCGAAAAGATAATTATACGAAATTAATCAAAAAGATTTCCCGTCTGCTTCTTAACAGGCGGGAAATTCTTTCTGTAATATGTATATATGTCTTACTCAGCCAGTGCCTTGAACGCCTCATCAAGGTCTTCGATTATATCATCAACATTCTCCGTTCCGATGGAGAGACGGATGGTGTTAGGCTTAATGCCCTGGTCAAGGAGCTCTGCCTCATTGCACTCGGAATGAGTGGTGGATGCCGGATGTATTGCCAGGGATTTCACATCCGCAACATTGGCAAGCAGTGAGAACAGTTCAAGATTATCTATGAACTTCTGTGCTTCCTTTGCTCCGCCCTTAATCTCAAAGGTGAATATGGAGCCACCGCCATTCGGGAAATACTTCTTATATAATGCCTTCTGCTCCTCATCGGTGGTGAGGGAAGGATGATTTACCTTCTCAACAAGAGGCTGCTCGCTTAAATACTTGGCAACCTTGAGGGCATTCTCCACATGACGCTCCACTCTCAGTGACAGCGTCTCAAGTCCCTGAAGGAAAATAAATGCATGTACAGGAGAAAGCGTCGCTCCCGTATCACGAAGAAGAATTGCGCGTATGTAGGTTGCAAAGGCTGCAGGAGCCGCATCTCTTGCGAAGCTCACCCCATGATAGGATACATTCGGCTCAACAAGCCATGGGAATTTACCACTTGCCACCCAGTCAAACTTGCCGGCGTCCACAATCACACCACCTATGGCTGTTCCATGTCCTCCGATAAACTTGGTTGCCGAATGTATTACAATGTCTGCGCCATATTCAATCGGCCGAACAAGATACGGTGTTGCAAAGGTGTTATCCACAATAAGAGGAATCTTGTGTGCATGGGCGATTTTCGCAATGCGCTCGATGTCTACCACCTCAGAATTAGGATTTCCCAGAGTCTCAATCTCTATTGCCTTGGTATTCTCCTTGATGGCTGCTTCAATTCCTTCGTAATCAAATGGGTCCACAAATGTAGTTGTGATACCATAATCCACCAGTGTGTGTGCCAAAAGGTTGTAGGTTCCTCCGTATATGTTCTTGGCTGCCACAATATGGTCCCCGGCATGAGCTACCGCCTGAAATGCGTATGCCAGCGCTGCCGCACCGGAACCTACAGCCAAAGCTGCCACGCCACCCTCCAGGGCTGCGATACGCGCCTCAAAGGTGCCCTGAGTCGGATTAGTCAGTCGTCCGTAGATATTGCCTGCATCCCTCAAACCAAATCTGTCTGCAGCATGTTCACTATTATGAAATACATAGGATGATGTAAGATATATCGGAACCGCTCTTGCATCCGTTGTCAGGTCTGCCTGCTCCTGTCCTACATGAAGCTGTAATGTCTCAAATTTAAAATTTCTCTCTGCTCTTGTCTTTTTGCTCATAATATTAATCTCCTTTTCCATTCTTATTTTCGTTATCTATACTACGATTTGCTTGTGTTTCTTAAGATGTATTTATCATAGCATTTCTATCGGAAAAGTGTTAATTCATAAAACTGAGAATTAGTTATAAGATATACCTATAGCAGTTAATAAAATAATTACGGTTCTTTCATAAATAAAACGCTTGACCTCACGCAAGAATTGTTCTTGTGAATTTACCTTGACTTTTTTAACGAAAACCAACAGAATATATGATAAGAGAGTCGAAAGTTATTTTGCCCCTTAATCATAATATATAGGAAAGGATTTTGAAAATGTGGATTGCAGATAATTGGAAAGATTATGAAGTTATAGATACCTCATCAGGAGAGAAGCTTGAGCGCTGGGGAGATTATATTCTTGTGCGCCCGGACCCACAGGTTATATGGAATACTCCTAAGAAAAACCGTGGCTGGAAGAATATGAACGGCCATTACCACAGAAGCAGCAAGGGGGGCGGAGAATGGGAATTCTTCGATTTGCCGGAGCAGTGGTCAATAGATTACGAGGGTGTGGGCGGCAGACTTACCTTCAATCTGAAGCCTTTTTCCTTCAAGCACACCGGTCTGTTCCCTGAGCAGGCAGCCAACTGGGACTGGTTCGGAAAGCAAATTAAAGATGCCGTTGCACAGGGTCGTGAAATCAAGGTTCTGAACCTCTTTGCATATACCGGCGGTGCAACTCTCGCCGCAGCCTCTGCCGGTGCTAAAGTAACCCATGTGGATGCTGCCAAGGGCATGGTTAGCTGGGCTAAGGAAAACGCCCTGTCTTCCGGGCTTGGTGACGCCCCTATACGCTGGCTGGTGGATGACTGTGGCAAGTTCGTGGAGCGCGAGATAAGACGCGGCAACAAGTATGACGGAATAATCATGGACCCTCCATCATACGGACGCGGTCCTAAGGGCGAGATATGGAAGATTGAGGACTCCATATATCCGTTCATACAGCAGACGGAGCAGCTCTTAAGCGACGACCCGCTGTTCTTCCTCATCAACTCATACACAACAGGTCTTGCCCCATCCGTTCTCACCTACATGATATCCACCGCCATCATGCCTAAACACGGCGGCAGCGTTGAATCAGGTGAGCTTGGGCTTCCCGTATCCGGCAATGGTCTTGTGCTACCATGCGGAGCAAGCGGACGGTGGAGCAGATAAAAATTATCGTTTAATGCAGTTCAGACGCCATT
>CAMAKT010000169.1 GCA_945836135.1 uncultured Clostridia bacterium
AATAAATCTTTGTTTGCTGAGTTATGGGAGAAAGAAAATAGGTTGATGGACGATTTTTGCAATAATAAATTTAGAACAGCATTAGATATTAATCATTGGATTTTTCGGTATTGGAGATTTGCTTCTGGAAATTTTGTACCGATTAATGTTTCAAAGTTTGGGCAGTATTATGAATTTAATGAAAATAATTTAAATGATATTGCTCGAATGATAATAGAGAAGCGACACTCTGTTGTTGTGCTGAATGATACAGGATGTGAAGAACAAGAACAATTTGAAAAATGTCAAAGAGAGGTTACAAGGGCTCTAGAAGCAATTTTGCCTAACAAGTGTTTGTTTGAAAAATAATGAGTCACTGACAACACACCGAAAAAGATAGATGTATACAAAGCGTTGGGACACTTTGAGGTTTCGAAATAAGGTTGCTGAGGAGCTAAGATATGCTGACATATTATATATTTTGTTCGCATAATCAGTATAGAGATTTGTGCAAGATATGCGTTTCACCTATATGAATGGGAGTATCCCAAAGTTTGTGTAAACCTTCAAACTGATGTAAGATAAAACTGTATGAAGAATGCAGGAGCTGCCGAAACAGCTCCTATGCACAATATTAATAACGCCGGCGATCGTCACGGTCACGTCTGTCACGGTCGTCACGGTCATTGCGGTTACGTCTGTCACGGTCGTCACGGTCACAACGGCATGGTGGACAAGGCGGGCAGATGCGAATTAAGCGGTCATTCCCCGTAGGGCGGTTAAAATCGTTTGACATAGAAAAACTCCTTTTCTTTTATGATATGTTAAAACCGGAGTGGTGTGAGACGGTGCCGGAACAGATTGAACAGTTCCAAACATAAGAAGAATGAAAAAATGGAGGTTTACTATAAATAATTAAATTGTACTATCTTTTTTTGTCATATTGCTCTATAATATAAAACATCATACCAATGAAGTTCCCATATGGTAGGAAATAAAATACTTATTGAGGAGGAGTGTATATGCCTGACTTTGCATTACCGGTTATTATCGGCGTAGTAGTTCTGGTACTATTAATAATTGTATTTAGCATTGGATATGTTAAGGCACCGCCTGATATGGCATTTATTATTTCAGGTATCAAGAAGAAATCTAAGGTCGTAATAGGAAAGGCAAGCATAAGAATTCCGTTCTTTGAGAGACTGGATAAGCTTAACTTAAGACTTATTCCGATTGACGTTAAGACGAGCAATGCTGTTCCGACGGCGGACTACATCAATATCAATGTGGATGCTACAGTCAACGTAAAGATAAGCAATGAGCATGATAAGCTTCTTCTTGCTGCGGAGAATTTCCTTAACAAGAATACTGATTATGTCGCTTCCGTAGCGAGGGAAGTTCTTGAAGGTAACGTCCGTGAAATTGTGGGCAAGATGAAGTTAGAGGAGATGGTTTCCGACCGTCAGAAATTCGCTACATTGGTCAAGGAGAATGCTGAGCCGGACCTGGCTGCCATGGGTCTTGATATAATCAGCTTTAATGTACAGAATTTTGTGGATTCCAATGAAGTTATAGAGAACCTCGGTATTGATAATATCGTGAAGATTAAGAAGGCTGCAGCCATTGCAAGAGCGGAGAGTGAGAGAGATATTAAGGTTGCTCAGGCACTTGCCGATAAGGAATCCAATGATGCAGCGGTTCTTGCCGAGACAGAGATTGCCAAGAAACAGAATGAGCTTGCAATCAAGAAATCTGAGCTCCAGAGAGAGGCTGATACCAAGAAGGCTATTGCAGATGCAGCCTACGAGATTCAGAAGGAGGAGCAGAGAAAGACCATCGAGATTACGACTGCTAATGCAGATATCGCAAGGCAGGAGCGTGAAATCGAGCTGAAGCAGAAGGAGGTTGCTGTTAAGGAGCAGGCTCTTGAGGCTGAGGTCAAGAAACAGGCTGAGGCTGACAAATATGCAGCACAGCAGAGAGCGGATGCAGCTCTGTATCAGAGACAGAAGGAAGCTGAGGCTAAGCAGTTCGAGGCTCAGAGAGCAGCTGAGGCTAAGAAAGCAGAAGCTGAGGCAGAACGCTATTCCAAGGAGCAGGAGGCAGAGGGTGTTCGCGCATTAGGTGAAGCTGAGGCTAAGGCTATTCAGGCTAAGGGTCTTGCTGAGGCAGAGGCTATGGAGAAGAAGGCAGAGGCTTACGCTAAGTATAATAATGCTGCAGTAGCCGAGATGATGATTAAGGTTCTTCCTGAGATTGCGGGCAAGATTGCAGAACCATTAAGCCAGATTGACAAGATTACAATTATCGGTGGAGATGGCACAAGCAACGGCGTTGACCAGGTGGCAGGCAATGTTCCTGCCGTCATGGCGAAGCTATTTGAGAGCATGAAGGCAACTACCGGAATTGACCTGGCAGAGATTGTTAAGGCTGACAGCTACGATGCAAAGGTGAATAGAAATATAAATATAAGCGGTATCGACGGACTTAATGTAGCTGCTACTGATGATAAGCAGAGCGAATAAAATTATTGTATATAGTACTTAATATTTAGGTTACAAATTAAACATTAAATAAATCAGCATTTCGATAATATGATTAATTTTCGAAATGCTGATTTTTTATTATACTTGATTGATACAAAACTTATGAGATATAATCTGATTGAATAAACGGCGTTTGATGATTTCGGTGTGGACAATTAGTAGTCCGGAAGCAGCGCATAACAGGAGTGAAAAAAAGATATTATGAGTGAAATGCTTGAAAAAGCCAGAAAGTATGAAAGAGAAGAAAGTGTAAAAATCGAAAAAGAGAATAGACCGGTATTTCATTTTTCTAATCCAATAGGTTGGATGAATGATCCAAATGGTTTTTCAGAGTATAAGGGAGAGCATCATCTGTTCTTTCAGTATTACCCTTATGCGACGCACTGGGATTCCATGCATTGGGGACACGCAAAAAGTGAAGATTTTATCAGGTGGGAATATCTTCCGGCAGCTTTGGCTCCGGACTGCGATTATGACTGCTTCGGAGTGTTTTCCGGAAGTGCTGTTGAGGATAGGGGGCAACAGATATTAGTTTATACCGGGGTCAAAGAAAGCCTACCGGAAAATGGTGAAAAATGTATCCGCCAGAATCAGTGCATTGCTGTTGGAGATGGAATTAATTACAAGAAGCTTGATAATAATCCCATTGTGACTGCAGATATGCTGCCGGAAGGAAGCAGCATGGAGGATTTCAGAGATCCGAAAATATGGAAAGAAGATGGCAGATATTATATGGTTGCCGGAAGCCGAAGCAGCGATGGCAGCGGACAGATAGCCCTGTTCTATGCCGATGAATTAGATTCATGGAAATATGCAAATATTTTAGACCGTAGTGAGAATAAATATGGTAAAATGTGGGAGTGCCCGGATTTTTATCCACTGGACGGAAAACAGATTCTGATGATTTCTCCCCAGGAAATGTATGCTGAAGGACTGGAGTTTCACAATGGTAACAATACGGCGTTTTTAATCGGAACCTATGATAAAGAAAAGCTGCAGTTTTCAAGAGAAAAGATACAGAGTGTGGATTATGGGCTTGATTTTTATGCACCGCAGAGCATGCAGACTGAGGATGGCAGAAGGATTATGATTGGATGGATGCAGTCCTGGGATAATCCTATGTATCCGGATACCCAGCGCTGGTCAGGTATGATGACAATTCCTAGAGAGTTATTCATAAGAGATGGAAGAATATGTCAAAGACCTGTGCGTGAGCTTGATAAATTTAGACAGAAGCCTGTTACACACAAAGATATCTGTGTTCAAAAGGAAACAGAACTGGAAGGCATTGAAGGTAGAAGCATTGATTTGGAACTCATATTAAAGGGGAATGAATACGGAAAGTTCAAGATAAAGCTGGTAGCAGATGAGAGATTTTATTCCGAGATTATTTATGATAGAGAGGATGGAATCCTTACCTTTGACCGTACACATTCGGGCTTTAAAAGAGATACTATCAGTACCCGCAGCATGCAGGCAGAAAGTATTTATGATGAATTACAGCTTCGTATTCTGGTAGACAGATACTCTGTAGAGATTTTTGTAAATGATGGGGAGCGTGTGATGACCTCACTAATTTACACTCCGGTGAATGCATCTAAAATCAGTTTCGCAAGTGATGGAAGGGCTTATATAGACGTAACAAAATACGGGATTGAGGTATAGGATTGAAAGGAGTAATGGGCGTATGACGGAAAAGGAAAAAATGCTTGCAGGAAAAATCTATGATCCAACTGATGAAGAGCTGGTGTCACTGCGAGTGAAAGCGCATAAGCTTTCACAGCAATATAATAACACTTTTGAAGATGAGGCAGCAGATAGGAAAAAAATACTGGATGAGCTCGTACCGTGTCGTGGAAAAGGCGTATATCTGCAGGGCCCAGTTTATTTTGACTACGGTGTTTTCACCACAATGGGCGAGAACTGTTATGCTAATTTTAATTTCACCGTTCTGGACACCTGTCCGGTGAGCATTGGTGACAATGTATTTTTTGGACCAAATTGTACCATTGCGACGCCGGTGCATCCTTTTAGATGGCAGGAGCGAAATATAAAATATAAAGAGGATGGTACGGCATATGATGATGAATATGGCAAGCCGGTGAAGATAGGCTCTAACTGCTGGATTGCAAGCAATGTTGTGATTGCAGGCGGAGTGAACATCGGCGAGGGCAGCGTCATTGGTGCCGGAAGTGTGGTAACACGGGATATTCCTGCGAATTCACTGGCTGTGGGAAATCCATGCAGGGTTATACGCAGTATAACAGAAGAGGATTCTGTGAAATACCGGAAGGAATTGTTTTAATAAATAGTAATATAGATATTGCTTCAGATGATGCTTCTGCATGTGAGACAATTATTGAAGGTCAAGGCATTCATGGAAAAGTAAGAAAAGCAGGAGTCGAGAAGTCGGCTCCTTTTTCCTTAGTAGAAGAGCGATAATTATCTATAAAATCCCAATCTTTGAAAATATATCTTCAATCTCATACCATGAAGAAATATAGTTATCCAGACTTTCCCGACCTTTATCTGATATTCTGTAGTATTTTCGCTTGGGACCACGGGATATCTCGCTGTAATACATGTCAGTCAGACCCTCCTGGTTCAGCCTTCTTAGAATGGCATAAAGGGTGCTTTCTTCGGTGTCGGTGAAAAAAGCCTGAAGTATTTTTATAAGGTCATAGCCATACATATCATTTTGCTTTAGCAGCTGTAAAATACAAATATTCAATATACCACGTTTTAATTGAGCGTCCATAATATTCTATGCTTTCTTGGAAATATATTTTTTAATCATGTAGTAAATCAGGGATAAAACGGCAATTTCAGCATACAGACTGATGCTGCCATATATCAAAAATGAGTATTCCGTCATACTGTCATATAATGCATGCAACTGATTGATAACAAAGAACAATATCGTTATTATTCCTGAAAAATGAAGCATTGTCATAAAGGTAAATTCGCCATTATGCAGCACATTTCTGCAGCTGACAAAGACATTTATTAGTAAAAGCAGGAGAGAGGCTAGGGTAAGAACCGCAACGCATATTCTGCCACCTTCGGAATTAAAATGAGGAAGAATTAATATCTCAAATAAAACGAGCACTAACATAAATGCAGATAATGAAAAATTAAGTTTACGGTTGTCCACTCTATAAGTACCTGTTTTTATTAATGAGCCAATTAAATAATAAATAAAATTAATGCCAAAAGCAAGAAACAAATAGTTAAGTGAACTGACGGAGCAGATTTCTGCTAAAAGAAAAGATGCAAAATAATGTACAACAATAAGCAAAACAGCCTGTATCATTGTGTTATGAAAAAGTATGTACAGTTTGCTGGAAGTACTGGGAGATTCGGTAAGCAGATTCCTGACAATTATCTGAGGCTTTTCCAGGGCAGCACATATTTCCTCTTCACTTTTGCCAAGAGAACTTTCGTTATTGAACCATTCCTCGTAATCATTCAGTATACCTGTACTTTCATCATGGTTAAAATGAAATGATAAGTAAAAGCTTAGTTTTTCAATAAAACTGTTTTTGGATAATTGATTTAACATTTTATTTTCCTCCTAACTACTGAGCATCAAACAGTAGATAAACTATAACTTATAACTGTGATATTGTCAATATCTTATTTTTGCTGTTATAATGAT
>CAMAKT010000170.1 GCA_945836135.1 uncultured Clostridia bacterium
AAAAAGGATTTATTTTAGTTTAGAAATATTTATGAAAAAGGAATGAATGCAAGTGGGTAATTTTTTATCAAAATTGGAAAGAAAATACGGAAGATATGCGATTAAGAATTTAATTATTTACCTTTTGGGTGCCTATGCGGTGGGATATCTGCTGCAGCTTCTTGCACCTAATTTATACACTTATCTGGAACTTGACCCTGCCTTTGTCATGAGGGGGCAGGTATGGAGACTGGTTACATGGGTATTCACCGTGCCTCAGAGTTTTTCCATATTTATACTGTTTATGTTTATGTTCCAGTATTTCATCGGTACCTCGTTGGAGAGGTACTGGGGGAGCTTCAGGTATAACTGCTATATTTTTTCCGGTATTTTCTTTATGACCATAAGCACCATGCTTGTATACTGGATTACGGGAATAAGGATGAGCCCGAGTACCTATTATATCAATATGGCTTCATTCCTTGCTTTTGCCGTATGCTTCCCGGATGTTCAGGTGTATTTTATGATGATTATCCCGGTTAAGATTAAGTGGCTTGCGGTGGTAGACCTTATCTATATGGGATATGAGTTCATTGCGGTAGGTCAGTATAAGAAAATATATGCAAACTTCGGTGCAGCGGGAGAGGCATTCGCAACCCAGCTTATATGGGCTACGAGAGTGAGCATTATCGTATCAATACTGAATTTTATTCTGTTCTATTTAGGAACCCGCAACATGAAGCGCATGAATCCGAAGGAGATTCACCGCAGATATACCTATAAGAAGAATGTCAAGGCAGCATCCAATCCATCGGGAACTAAGCATAAGTGTGCTATATGCGGAAGGACGGAGAAGGATGGGGAGGAACTGGTATTCCGCTACTGCTCCAAGTGTAACGGCAACTATGAGTTCTGCCAGGACCATCTCTACACTCATAAGCATTTTGAATAAGGATTAATTTATTATGAAGAAAGCATTGATTATCGGTGCAGGAGGCTTCGTCGGAGGGTATCTGGCACAGTGCCTGCAGGATGAATTCAATATGGAGGTGTATGCGACCAAGCTTGCCAATACACAGACGCAGGAGGATTTGTCGTTTATTGAACCTCGGATATATGATTTGGATATATTGAACAGGAATGATATAGTGGAGCTTTTGTATGCAATTCGTCCTGATTATATATTCCATCTCGCTGCCCAGAGCTCAGTGAGTGAGGCATGGAAGAATCCTGCACTTACCATTGATGTGAACATTAAGGGAAGCGTTAATGTGATGGATGCCGTACGTGAGCTTTATTATAAGCCGAGGATGGTCATTATCGGGTCAGGTGAGGAGTACGGACATATCAAGGAGGACGAGACTCCAATACATGAGGATACCAAGCTGCGTCCGGGTAATATCTATGCAGCCACGAAGGCATGCCAGAATATGATAGGAAGCATCTACTCCAAGGCTTATGATATGGAGCTTATGCTGGTGAGGGCCTTTAACCATGTGGGACCTGGACAGTCGCCTATATTTGTTGTATCGGACTTCTGCAAGCAGGTGGCTGAGATTGAGAAGGGAATAAGAGAGCCGGTGATGTATGTAGGAAATCTGGCGGCACGCAGGGACTTTACCGATGTCAGGGATGTCGTCAGGGCATATGGCCTGCTGGCGCTTAAGGGAAGAGCCGGTGAGACATACAATGTGGGAAGCGGCAATGCCATGGAGATAAGGGCGGTGCTTGATATGATTATCAGTATGTCGTCCTCGAAGATAGAGGTCAGGGTTGACCCGAATAAGATACGTCCGGTGGACGTACCTATTATTGAGGCTGATATAAGTAAAATACATGAGGAGACAGGCTGGGAGCCGAAGATTCCATTTGCACAGACAGTGAGGGAGATACTGGATTACTGGAGAAGCCGGACGGGAGGCACAGATAATGAGTGACAATGCTTTATTTGATCAGAATGATATGACAAGTTCAAAAAGATACCTTCATACTCCAAGTGAGTTTGCGCGAAGAAAGCTTATCTATGTGCAGGAGACGGGGAGTCTAAGGAGCCTTAAAGCACATACAAGCAGCAGAAGCAATCTGGAATCCTATCTTTTTTTCATAGTGATGACAGGAAGAGGGCAGGTGGTATACAGCGGCAATACCTATGAACTCAAAGCCGGAGAATGTGCATTTATAGACTGTCGCAAGCTTTATGAGCACCGCAGCAGTGAGGATGCTCCGTGGGAGCTTAAGTGGGTGCACATGGATGGTGGTGTACTGGCAGATTATTATTCGCTTTTCCTTGAGAAGAACGGGAACGTTCCGGTATTCAGAGCAGCGGACATCAAGCAGTACAGCGACATGCTTGACAACATTATGGCTAATCAGGATGAGAAGGACATTACCAGTGAGTATATAAGCCACAGTATGCTGACAGAGCTTGTCACCAGAATTATCGTTGAGACCATCAATGAAGGAAACAAGCTTCTCAATCCGGATATTCTTAACAGCATCCGGGAGATGGTGAATATGCGTTTTAAGGAGGAAAATCTTCTTGAAAGCGTGTGCCAGGAATATGGTATGGACGAAATTGCAATCAATAAGCAGTTCAAGGAAAAGTACGGAATCGATTTGTGCGATTATATACTTAACAGACGTTTTACCTGTGCAAAGGAGCTTCTGCGATTCACGGTTAAGCCGGTAAAGGAGGTTGTCACGGAATCGGGAATAATGAACGCTGACCTGTTCCGGCACCTCTTTATTGAGAATGAGGGGATGACAGCGGAGGAATACAGAAGAAAATGGGCACAGTGGAACAGAGGATGATTTTTAAAAAAGTGCTTGCATTCTGAAATTATATGTGATATACTCTATATGATTTAGGATACATGTTGACTGACAAGAGTGGGTGTGAACCCACTCTTTCGTTTTGATTTAGGTAATTTCTGTGTATAGGACAGAAGAAAGGGTATTATGGCAAGAAGAGAGGAATACGAGGCAAAGGCAGAAGCGCTTATTACTCCCATCATTGAAGCCAATCACTTCGAGCTGGTGGATATGGAGTATGTCAAGGAGGGCAGTAACTGGTATCTGCGTGCCTACATTGACAAGGATGGCGGAATTACGGTAGATGACTGCGAACTTGTGAGCAGGGCTTTTTCAGACCTGCTTGATAAGGAGGATTTCATTGAGGATTCCTATATTCTGGAAGTGAGCTCACCGGGACTTGGACGCCCGCTTAAGAAGGATAAGGATTTTAAGAGGAACATCGGCAATGAGGTTGAGCTTAGGCTTTACAAGGCGGTTAATAAGGTGAAGGAGGATGTGGGAATCCTTACCGCATATGACAAGGACACTGTGACAATCGAGCATGAGGACGGAACTGAGGCAGTATACGAGAGGTCGGCACTGGCACTCATAAGACTTACTTTTGACTTTTAAAAAATATACAGCTTATATATTAAGCGGAAATGGAGGATATGATGAACAAGGAATTAATCGAGGCATTGGACGCATTGGAGAAGGAGAAGGAGATAAGCAAGGAGACCCTGCTTAGCGCTATAGAGACCTCACTTCTTACTGCATGCAAGAACCACTTTGGAAGGTCAGACAACTTCAAGGTGTCAATCAACAGGGAGACAGGGGACTTCAAGGTTGTTGCCGAGAAGGAAGTGGTTGAGGAGGTTACTGATAACATTTCACAGATTAGCCTTGCAAATGCCAAGATGATAAATGCCAAGTATGATATCGGTGATATTGTTAACGAAGAGGTTAAGTCCAAGGATTTCGGACGTATTGCAATTCAGGTTGCCAAGAATGTAATCTTACAGACAATACGTGAGGAAGAGAGAAACGTACTGTACAATCAGTATTTCAGCAAGGAAAAGGATGTAGTTACAGGCGTTGTGCAGCGTTATGTCGGAAGAAATGTGATTATCAATCTTGGTAAGGTGGATGCCACACTCAATGAGTCAGAGATGGTTAAGGGTGAGAACTTCCGTCCTAATGACCGTGTCAAGGTGTATGTTCTTGAGGTTAAGAATGGTAACAAGGGACCTAAGATTCTTGTATCAAGAACACATCCGGAGCTTGTCAAGAGACTTTTTGAGAACGAGGTGGCTGAGGTTCGTGACGGAACAGTAGAGATTATGAATGTTGCCAGAGAGGCAGGTTCAAGAACCAAGATTGCTGTGCGCTCCAATAATCCTGATGTTGACCCGGTGGGAGCATGTGTAGGAATTAACGGCGCCAGAGTTAATGCGGTTGTTGAGGAGCTTGGCGGAGAGAAGATTGATATTGTGGCATGGAATGAGAATGCAGCATATCTGATTGAAAATGCATTAAGCCCGGCAAAGGTCGTATCCGTTATTGCAGATGATGAGGCTAAGACAGCAAGAGTTGTTGTTCCTGATTATCAGCTTTCACTTGCAATCGGCAAGGAAGGACAGAACGCAAGGCTGGCTGCTAAGCTCACCGGCTTTAAGATTGATATTAAGAGCGAGTCCCAGATGAAGGAGTTGGGCGAGGATTATACCAACCCTTATGAGGATTATGATGAGAATGAATATTCAGAAGAGGACGAATATTCCGACTACAATGAAGATAACTACGAGGAGAATGAGCAGTAATTCATCCTTGGAAGGATAGATTATTCAGAAAGCGTGATGTTATGGCTGTTACCAGAAAGATACCACAAAGACAGTGCTTAGGCTGTGGTGAAATGAAAGACAAAAAATCCATGCTTAGGGTTATAAAGACCCCGGAGAATGAGATTCTTCTTGATACAACAGGAAAGAAAAACGGAAGAGGTGCATATATCTGCTCCTCGATGGATTGTCTGAATAAAGCAATTAAATCCAAGGGCTTGGAACGCTCCTTAAAGTGCAGCATTCCTTCCGAGGTATATGAAGCACTGAAAAAGGAGTTAGAGGAATTTGAATCAAGATAGAATACTTTCAATGATTGGTCTGGCCACCAAAGCAGGAGCTGTCACAAGTGGTGAGTTTTCTGTGGATAAGGCCATAAAGGCAGGAAAGGCCCGTCTGGTCATTATTGCGGACGATGCATCTGACCGGACAAAAAAAGGGTTTAAGGACTCATGCTTATACTACAAGGTTCCTTTGATTATATATAAGGATAAAGAAACCTTGGGGCATTCAATGGGTAAACAGTTTCGTGCATCACTGGCAATTCTCGATTTGGGATTTGCCGGCTCACTGTTAAAACAATGCAAGGGGTTATCGGATTCCAAAGTCGAAATAATTGAAGGAGGTAGTGTGGATGCCTAAAATGAGAATATATGAATTATCAAAAGAATTAGATATAAAGAACAGCGATATAGTAGAATTTTTGCAGAGCAAGAATATGGATGTCAAGAGTCATTCAAGCAACATTGATGACGAAGCAATCGAGATGGTGAAAAAGCATTTCGGTAAGGGAACAACAGAAAAAGCTGCCGAGCCGAAGAAAGCAGAGGCAAAGCCGGCCGAGAATAAGCCGGAGCAGAATACCAGGGCAGAGCAGAGTGCGAAGAGCGAGCCTGTTAAGAAGCAGGAGAAGGAGCAGACTAAGAGTGAGCCTGCACAGCCTGCGAAGAGTGAAGCTGTTAAACAGCCGGAGCAGAAGCGTTCACACATTACGGCAGTGTTCAATCCTCACAACAGTGAGCGCAAGGATATCCGTGATAACAGGGATAACCGACGCCAGGATGGCAACCGTGACAACAACGGCTTCAGACGCGACGGAAACAGACCGGAGGGAAGCCGTGACAACGGTGGCGTAAGACGTGACGGAAACAGACCGGAAGGCAACCGCGACAATAACGGTTTCAGACGCGATGGAAACAGACCGGAAGGCAACCGTGACAATAACGGTTTCAGACGTGACGGAAACAGACCGGAAGGCAATCGTGACAATAACGGTTTCAGACGTGACGGAAACAGACCGGAGGGGAATCGTGACAATAACGGTTTCAGACGTGACGGAAACAGACCGGAAGGCAACCGTGATA
>CAMAKT010000171.1 GCA_945836135.1 uncultured Clostridia bacterium
GTCGTGTGAACTGTAACGATAAACAACGGACATCCTGATATATTTCATACCGAAATGTCCGTTGTATTTTATCTTATTTAGTAACTGTTCTTTTTAATCTCCTCTAAATACGCCTTCTCCTTCTTGGAAAGCACCGCTCCCTCCAGCAAATCCGGTCTTGCCTTATAGGTTCTAAGGATTGATTGCTGTCTGCGCCATTCATCCACCTTGCCGTGGTGCCCCGATAACAATACCTCCGGCACCTGCTTTCCCATAAAGTCTACCGGGCGGGTATACTGGGGATACTCAAGCAGGTTGTCATGAAAGGTCTCGAACTCGGCGGATACGTCATTATTAAGTACCCCCGGCACATTCCGGGCTATGGAGTCTATCATGACCATGGCGGGAAGCTCTCCTCCGGTGAGAACATAGTCACCGATGGACACATTGTCCGTCACAATCATCTCAAGGACACGCTCGTCAATGCCCTCATAGTGACCGCATAAGAATATCAGATTATCCTCCTTGGCAAGTTCCCTGCTCATCTCATGGTCGAAACGCCGTCCCTGTGGGGTCATGTAGAGAACTCTTACGCTTCCTTCCATACCAGATCGCACATGCTCGTATGCCTTGTACACAGGCTCCGGCTGCATGACCATGCCTGCACCGCCGCCGTAAGGGTAATCATCCACCTTCAAATGCTTATTGGTGGAGAAATCCCTGATGTCCGTAGCACCCAGCTTAATTATATTGTTTTCTATTGCCCTTCCTATGATGCTGGTATTAAGCCCGTTAAGCACCATCTCCGGAAAGAGCGTAAGCACATGAAAATTAATCATAAATCAAGCAACCCGTCCATGACATGAACCGTCATGGTATTCTCCTCTATATTGACATCTAGCACGCACTGGGCAATGGCCGGAAGAAGGATTTCCTTGCCTGCTTTAGTCCTAACCGAATATACGTCATTGGCACCGGTCTGAATGACATCAACAAGCTCACCAAGCTCTTCACCTTCGTCCGTGATTACGTTAAGTCCGATTAGGTCACAGATAAAGTATTCATCCTCATCCAGTTCGACAGCATTCTCCCTGGTAACCCACAGGGAACACCCTCTGTACTTTTCTACGTCATTAATATTATCAATACCCTTGAATTTAAGGATAACCATATTCTTAAAATACTTCACACCGGACACAGTAAGCTCAAGTTTCTCCTTGCCGGTATCCAATACTACTTCCTTAAGATAATCAAATCTTGTGATATCATCCGTGGTGGGAAATACCTTTACCTCACCTGCAATACCATGTGTTGAGGATATCACTCCAACCTGTAATAAGTCCTGCATAAAATCTCCTATATATTGTATAACTACCTGTTACAAAGCCCCTTAGAACTCCTTAAAAGAAGAATATGCCGGGCATAACCCGGCACAAAAGGCTTAAATTACATTATATCAACAATAACCTTCTTATCTTCCTTTGTCGCCGCTGCTTTAACAACTGCGCGGATTGACTTAGCAATTCGGCCCTGTTTGCCGATAACCTTGCCAGTGTCAGATGGGGCAACTTTGAGTTCGAGGACAATTGCTTTTTCCTTGACTGTCTCAGTAACAACGACCTCGTCAGGATTGTCTACAAGTGCTTTCGCAATTACTTCAACCAATTCCTTCATGTTACACCTCCAACAAATTACTTCTCAATACCAGCAAGCTTGAAAATCTTGCTAACAACCTCTGTAGGCTGAGCGCCGTTTGCTAACCACTTCTTTGCTAACTCTTCGTTAACATTGTAGGTGCTAGGATCGTTGTTCGGATCATATGTTCCAATCTCCTCGATGAATCTTCCGTCTCTTGGGGATCTGGAATCTGCAACGATGATTCTATAGAAAGGAGCCTTCTTCTGTCCCATTCTTCTTAATCTGATCTTAACTGCCATTTGTAATTCACCTCCTTGAATTATTCTGAAATTATGTTAAAAAGGAAGCCTAAACTTACCTCTTTTACCACCTTTGCCGCCGAACATTCCCGGCATCTGCTTCATCATCTTCTTCATCTGTTCCTGCTGCTTCACCAAGCGATTAACCTCTGCGATATCCACCCCGGCACCCTTGGCTATACGGTTCTTACGGGAAGGATTGAGTATTGATGGATTCCTTCTCTCCTGCGGTGTCATTGAAAGAATGATTGCCTCAACACGTCCCAGTGCACTCTCGTCCACCGCATCCATGTTAACATTCTTCATCTGACCGCCAAGTCCCATTCCAGGCAGCATGTTAAGAATACTTCCGATACCACCCATATTCTTGACCTGCTTCATTGATTCCAAGTAATCCTCAAAATCGAACTCAGCCTTGCGAAGCTTCTGCTCCATCTCCCTGGCCTTCTGCTCATCAATCTGCGCCTCCGCCTTTTCAATCAGCGTCAGCACATCTCCCATTCCAAGGATTCGTGATGCCATTCTGTCCGGATAGAACTGCTCCAGATCAGAAAGCTTCTCGCCCATACCTACATACAGGATAGGCTTACCGGTAACAGCCTTAATTGACAGCGCTGCACCGCCTCTGGTATCACCATCAAGCTTCGTAATGATTACACCGTCAATTCCGATTTCATCATTGAAGCTGGAAGCCACATTGACCGCATCCTGTCCTGTCATGGCATCCACCACAAGAATACTCTGGTGAACATCCACCGTGGACTTAATCTCCTTGAGTTCCTCCATCATGTCCTCATCCACATGAAGGCGTCCGGCGGTATCAAGGATAACTACATTGTTGCCGTTCTTTTCTGCATGGGCAACGGCTGCCTTGGCAATATCTGCCGGCTTAATCTTATCTCCCATAGAGAATACAGGAACGCCCTGCTTCTCACCATTAATCTCCAACTGCTTAATAGCAGCCGGACGGTATATATCACAAGCAACAAGAAGAGGTCTCTTGCCCTTCTCCTTGAGCTTTCCCGCTATCTTAGCCGTAGTGGTGGTCTTACCTGCACCCTGCAGACCCATCATCATAATGACGGTAATAGCCGAGCCACTCTTCAAATCTATCTCTGTTGTCTCAGAACCCATAAGTGAAATAAGCTCTTCATTGACAATCTTGATTACCATCTGTCCCGGTGTAAGGCTGTTAAGAACATCCTGCCCCACCGCGCGCTCCTGAACGGAGCTTACGAACTGCTTCACAACCTTGAAGCTTACATCCGCTTCAAGCAAAGCCATCTTAATCTCCTTGAGTGCAGCCTTCACATCTGCCTCGGACAGTCTGCCCTTACCGCGGAGATTCTTAAATATATTCTGTAACTTATCGGATAAACTATCAAATGCCACTCTAAAACCACCTTGTCCGAAACGGATGCTCCCGCTCTATAACTCATCAATTATTTCATTGGAAATGGAATCAATCCTTGAAACAATGCTCTTGGCCTCATCCAGATTATCGGATGAAAGCACCTCCTTGGAGTAAGCATTAATCTCATTAATCTTCTCTTTGATTTTCAAAAATCTGTCTATTAAATGAAGTGTATCCTCATATTCATTGAGGAGCTTATCTATGCGCTTGAGCTGGTCATGAACACCTTGCCTGCTGATATTGTGCTCCTTGGCAATCTCGCTTACGGAGAAATCATCCAGAACGTACTCTTCATATATCGTCTTCTGATGGGGCGTCAAAAGCTCGCCATAAAAATCATAAAGCAGGGTCTGCTCCACAATCCTCTCCATCTTACCAATGTTATCCATTATACATTCTCCTAAACTTCCTGCCTCAATCCTTTGCTAGAATACTACAACCAAAAGAGGTTGTCAAGTATTTTTTCTTGACAACCTCCAGAAATTTTTACAAGATATTTTCTGCCTTATTTTTTACAGGAAAATATACTTAAGTACAAACAGCACTGCAAGTATATACATAAGCGGTGTTATCTTCTTAGCCTTACCGCAGAATACATTGATGATAACGTATGAAATTACGCCAAATGCAATACCGTCGGAAATGCTGTACATAAGCGGCATGCAGAGCAGACACAGGTAAGCCGGAACTGCCTCTGTAAGGTCACTAAAATCAATATCAACAACAGCAGAAATCATAAGGAAGCCTACAAATACCAATGCCGGAGCAATGGCAAAGCTTGGAATTGCAATAAAGATTGGTGATAAGAAAATAGCAAGCAGGAACAATACACCGGTAACCAGTGATGAAAGACCTGTTCTACCACCCTCTGCAACTCCGGATGAGCTCTCTACGAATGTAGTGGTTGTTGATGTACCGAGAACGGCACCTGCGGATGTAGCAACGGCGTCCGCAAGAAGAGCCTGCTTGATGCGAGGAAGCTTTCCGTCCTTATCAAGCATATTAGCTTTATTGGCAACGCCGATAAGTGTTCCCAGAGTATCAAACATATCTACAAATAAAAATGCAAACATGATTACTACAAAATCAAGAATATTGATTGTCTCTCCGCTAAGGTTGAAGCACTGTCCGAAGGTCTTGCCCAGGGCGCCAAGGTCAAAGGTTGACCAGGAAGGCAGCATGCTCGCTCCCTGATAAAGTCCGGTAAGCTGGCAGATAATACCAAGTACCCATGTAGCAACAATACCGATAAGTATTGAGCCCTTAACCTTCTTGACATAGAGAATTGCAATAATCAGAAGACCAATAAGTGCAAGGAGTGCACTGATACCGGTTGTCCTAAAATCAGCAGTGAAATCAACAACAGTTACAAGGGTTGCGCCGTCAACAATGATGCCTGCATCCTGAAGACCGATAAATGCCACGAAAAGACCGATGCCTACGGAAACACCCTTCTTAAGCTGGGCAGGTATGGCATTGAAAATAGCTTCTCTTACATTGGTGAGGGAAAGGATAATGAATATAATACCCTCAACAAATACTGCAAATAATGCCACCTTCCATGAGTATCCCATACTTCCGCATACGGTGTATGCAAAGTATGCGTTAAGACCAAGTCCCGGTGCAAGGGCAAACGGGTAATTGGCCAGCAGTGCCATGGCAATGGTTCCGATAAATGACGCAAGAGCCGTAGCCATAAGCACTGCCTGCGGATCCATTCCTGCAGCAGACAATATGGACGGATTCAGAGCCAGAATATACGCCATTGTCATGAATGTGGTAAGACCTGCAACAACTTCGGTTCTTACCGTTGTGTTGTTCTCTTTGAGCTTGAACATTTTTTCAAACATTCTCTCTTTCCTCCTGATTGTTCCTTAGTATTGTTAATGTGAAACAAAACATTACCTGTAAATTATATATTTAATGCAGGCAAAGTGCAATTACTTTTAGAAAAAAAGAGGAATAAAATCTTTATCCGGTATCATTTTTCCATCCGCAATCATATTTTGCAAAATATAAACAAGTTCACTTAAGTTATCTGCCTTTTTGAACTTCTTCCAGTACACATCCCTTTCCACGAAAATATTCACTAAGTAGAACATCAGCTCCTTCATTTTGAACATGACATTCTTCTCACCTTGAATTTCCTCGAGGTAATTACTAATAAGCTCATTATAAAAATCTGCAAGCTTTTTTCTGTCCGGGGATTTACCTGTGGTAATGTAATCCATAAGTCCGGGGTTGATTATGATTCCTCTGCCAAGCATCACTGTGTCCACCTGCGGAAAATCCCCCACAAATTCATTATATCTCCAGGCATTGAAAATATCCCCATTATAAACCACAGGATTGACAGAGTGCTCAAGAGCATATCTGAACAAATCCATGCGGGGACTGTTTTTATACATATCCTTCTGTATTCTTGGATGGATAATAAGCTCACTTAAAGGGTACTTATTGTATATTTCAAGGAGATTAAAAAATTCATTTTCGTCATCACGTCCCAGGCGGGTCTTGACTGACAATGCAATAC
>CAMAKT010000172.1 GCA_945836135.1 uncultured Clostridia bacterium
GCGGAGATAGTAGCCTTATTTGTTGTGCTTGTTGCATGGTATATTGTAGATAAGTTTGACAGACTTGAGATACAGGAAATCGACAGAGAAGCCATTGACCTTGTGATTGCCCAAGAGGTTAAGGATAATGACACTCTTAAGGGCTATACAAACTATCTGCTTCTTGGAACGGATGCCAGGGACAATTCGCTGGAAGCTATGACCAGCACCGGGGAAGGCAATACCGATGCAATAATTATTGCAAGTATTAATAACGATACAAAAGAAGTAAGGCTTGTGTCAGTATATAGAGATACGCTGCTTATGGTTCCGGCTATTGGGAAATATCCTGACACGTACAGGAAGGCGACGGAAGCTTTCTTTTATTCGGGAGTTGAGGGAACAATCAATATGATTAATCTTAATCTTGACCTGAATATCACAGACTATGTGATGGTCAATTTTGAGGCGCTTATCCGGATAGTTGACGCTATAGGGGGAATAGACCTTGAGATTACCGAAGAGGAATTATACTGGCTTAACGAGTACTTAAGGGACACCGGTCTTAATACCGGAAGAACTTATGAGACGGTTCCCAATGCCGGCTATGTACATCTTGACGGAATACAAGCTACCGCTTACTGCCGTATACGATATGCAGACGGAACTCTGGACTACGGACGTGCTGAACGTCAGCGAAAAGTTATAGGTCTTATATTTGAAAAAGCAAAGAAGATGAATTTGAATCAGCTTACAAATGCCATCAACGGAGTACTTGACAATGTTGTTACCAGCGTATCTGTGGCGGATATTCTCAATATGGCCAAGGACGTGTTTGATTATTCTCTGGTGGGGCAGACCGGTTTTCCGTTTGAAAAATTCGGTTCCATGAAAAATGTGCCGCAGATTGACATTGCAGACCCGGTTTTTGCCATGACACTTGAAGACAATGTCAGCGAGCTTCACGAGTATTTGTTTGGCGTCTATGATTATGAGCCTACTTCGAGAATTCAGGATATAAGTGCGTATTTGCAGGCACTGTATGACTTGAACTATTATCCTGATAATATATATCAGTAGAGGGGGCTTGAATATCAGTGTCCACAAAATTATCTGACAGAAAAAAATTAATTATAGGTATCATCATTGCAGCCACAATTAGTATTGTGACTGCTTTGCTTGTTGAGCTTTTTGCTAATCTTAAGCTTCTTACCATGAATGAAGAAATGAAGGGAATAAGAAGTCTTGAGTATACCAAGACATTATTTGACATTGACATGCTTGTGGAGGGCGACCCGGAGAACGGTTTGGAGTACAGAAGACATGAGGAGTATGAAAAATATCAGGATAAGGAATGCTATTATGTTCAACCGGATGTCTATGTGGATAAGCTTGTGATAGAGTATACCAATGTCTCGGCAGCATATTTTGACATTATAGTATTGTATGAGAACAGGTTCGGATATCTTGAGAGCTGTGTTGTGAAGGATGCCAATCCTATATATCTTCCACAGTCAACTGCAAATATTCATAAAAACGCTGTGAGTATATGGATTATACCTACAGAAAATAATACACCGGAGCTTGAGTATAATGTGCAGCTTAACGGTGTCAGCATAAGGAATACTGCTGCGTTCAACTATTTCAGGTTTATTTTTGTTATGCTTGCCGTGCTCTGCCTGGGGCTTTTGTTTGTACTGCGTGGGATAGTTTCAGAACACTTTGAATACGGCTTCCTGATTATAGCGGTCTGTGCAGGCTTTATTTTCTGCCTGTCGATGCCTTTATCAAGAGTGGGATGGGATGAGGAGACACACTTAAGGGGGGTATACTGGCTGGATATTACGGGAAGCTACGAGTGTAATAGTTTTCTTCAGAACTATATAGACGGAAAATACGAGAATCTTCCCTTTGAGTACAGTATGTCATATGAGGAGTACAGGCAGGTGTATTCCCTTGTGAATGAACTCTCCACTCCGGGAGATGTTGACCCCGCAGTATCACATCCTTGGGGCACCAGTGGATTTGCCACTTTCTCCTATGTGATAATGGCTGTAACCTGTAATATATGTAAATTGGTGGGAGCCCCCTTTGCTCTGACATATATTCTGATACGATTTACCAATATGGCAATGTATATTACGGTTGTATTCTTTGCAGTGCGCAAGTTGCCGAAGGGCAAGCTGCTGATGAGTGCCATAGCACTTATGCCTACACCGATGTATCTGGCTGCCACAATTTCATACGATACGATTGTGACCGGATTTTTGTATCTGGGTATGGCATACCTGTTCTATATGATATTTACCGATAAGAAGGTCACATGGTGGGAGTATCTGGTGTTCATCGGAGGAATGGCATACGGTTCTTCCCGCAAGGCCATATATATTCCGTTAGTACTTATGGGAATGTTCCTGCCTCACAGGATATTCAAGGATAAAAGGCAGGAGAAAATAATGAAGGCAGGGATCATTGCGGTATTCCTGGTGCTCATGAGTACCTTTGTACTGCCGGCAATTATCAGCCCTTCCACAGAGGGGGATCTAAGAGGCGGAACCACAAGCCATGCCGGACAGTTGGGAGCAATATTTGCCAATCCGATTGGTTATGCAGGACTATTGCTTTCTACAATGTGGGAATATTTATTTGATTTCGGTATAGGAACACCATCACTTGATTTTATGGCGTACTTAGGCAAGGGGAGCATGACAATACCGATTGTAATATATCTGGTGACACTTACACTCACATCGGAAAATACAGTGTATGTACAGAATGACAGGAAGGAATGGATTTCAGGGGGCATGACACCGTTTTTCAAGGGAGTGCTGTATTTCCTTGTGTTTGGGGTTATGTGTCTTATCTGGACTTCAATGTATTTAAGCTACACGGAGGTGGGCAAGACGGTCATGGCGGGAGTGCAGGGAAGATATTATATCCCTCTTCTGTTTCCGGTTCTCTTTGCACTAAGTCTTAATAAGGTGAATGTAAGCTGGAATAAGGTGAGATACAGTATGATATGCTCACTTGTGTCAGCGTTTATAATTTTTTACAGTATATGGGAGATACTTATCAGTCAATGCAGTCTTTAAGGACGGAAAGGCAGGAAAAAGGTGAAAAAAATAATTATTACCGGTTGTAACGGTCAGCTCGGAAGAGCCATGAATAAGGAATTAGAGGGCAGTGAATATGAACTCGTAAACACAGATGTTGCGGAGCTTGACATCACCAATCTGGATGATGTTATTGCTTTTGTGGAGAAGGAAAAGCCATATGCCATTGTCAATTGTGCAGCATATACGGCGGTGGATGCATGTGAGGTGAATGTGGACCTTGCATATAGAATCAATGCTATCGGACCGCGCAATCTCGCTATCGCTGCCGAGAAGTTCGGTGCCAAGCTGGTACATGTATCAACGGATTATGTTTTCGGAGGGGATGGAGACAGACCTTATACGGAGTTTGACGAGCCTGCACCTAAGAGTATGTACGGAACCACCAAGCTTGCGGGGGAGGAGTTTGTAAAGCGCTTTTCAAAGCATTATTTTATAGTGCGTACTGCATGGTTGTATGGCGAGGGTAAGAATTTCTTAAGGACAATGCTCAGGCTATCAGAGAGCCATGATGAGATTACGGTGGTGGACGACCAGTTAGGTTCTCCTACAAGTGCGGCAGAACTTGCAAGGGCTATTGTGTGGCTGCTTCCTACGGAGAGCTATGGAACATATCACGGAACCTGTGAAGGCTTCTGCTCCTGGGCAGATTTTACTGAGGCAATATTTAGGAAGACGGGAAAGAGCACCAAGGTTGTCCGCGTCAGCACGGCACAATATATGGAGGCACATCCTGAATCGGCAGCGAGACCGGCATATTCGGTGCTTGACAATTATATGCTGCGACTGACAGGAGGCTATACCTTTGCAGATTGGGAGAGTGCCCTTGATGAGTACCTTAAGGAATATATTGGTTGAATTATGGCTTCATGTATGGTAGCATATTCATGATATAGGGCTGGAAAGAGCAGAAAAGAGGAGAAAATATGAGAACTTATCTTGTAACCGGAGGCGCCGGATTTATCGGCTCGAATTATATACACTATATGTTTAAGAAGTACGGAGATTCCATCCGGATTATCAATGTGGATGTACTTACCTATGCAGGAAATCTTGAGAACCTTAAGGACATTGCTGACAGACCGAATTATACCTTTGTGAAGGCTGATATCTGCGACAAGGAAGCTATTGAGAAGATATTTGAGGAGAACGATATTGACCGTGTAGTTCATTTTGCAGCAGAGAGCCATGTGGACAGGAGCATCAAGAATCCGGAGATTTTTGTAAAAACCAATGTGCTCGGAACAGCAGTTATGCTTAATGCGGCGAGAAAGGCATGGGAGAAAGAGGACGGCACATATATAGAAGACAAGAAGTTCCTGCATGTGTCAACGGACGAGGTATACGGTTCTCTTCCTGATGACGATACTGCATTTTTCTATGAGACTACACCGATTGACCCGCACAGCCCGTACTCAGCCAGCAAGGCTTCATCGGATATGCTTGTGAAGGCCTATATTGACACATATCATTTCCCTGCCAACATAACCAACTGCAGCAACAATTACGGTCCTTACCAGTTCCCTGAAAAGCTTATTCCGCTTATAATCAACAATGCGCTGCAGGGCAAGAAGCTCCCTGTATACGGCGACGGTAAGAATGTAAGAGACTGGCTCTATGTTGAGGACCATGCCAAGGCTATCGATATGGTTCAGGAGCAGGGAGTTATTGGTGAGCGCTACAATATCGGCGGACACAACGAGAAGCAGAATATTGAGATTATCAGGATTATTCTTGAGACCCTGAATGAGATGCTTCCTGACAGTGACCCACGCAAGGCACATATCAACGAGGAGCTTATTACTTATGTGGCAGACCGCAAGGGACATGACAGACGTTATGCAATCGCACCGGACAAGATCAAGGCTGCGGTGGGCTGGACACCGGACACCATGTTCAGGGAGGGAATCAAGCTCACAATCAAGTGGTATTTTGAGCATGAGGACTGGATGAAGAACGTGACAAGCGGCGATTACCAGAAGTATTATGCCGAGATGTACAAATAAACCCATAAAAATATAACAATAAGAGAATGAGGAAAAAATATGAAGGGTATCATACTTGCCGGAGGTTCCGGCACAAGACTTTATCCGCTTACCAAGGCAATATCCAAGCAGATTATGCCTGTATATGATAAGCCGATGATTTATTATCCGCTGTCCACGCTGATGCTGGCAGGAATCAGGGAGGTGCTTATAATCTCCACACCAAGGGATTTGCCTGTATTTGAGGAGCTGTTAGGTGACGGAAGCCAGCTTGGAATGAAGTTTGAGTATGCGGTTCAGGAGACACCGAGAGGACTGGCTGATGCCTTTATCATTGGAGAGAAGTTTATCGGAAATGACAGGGTTGCACTGGTGCTTGGTGATAATATTTTCTATGGTCAGAGCTTCTCTAAGGTATTGGAGAGAGCAGCCGCAAGAGAGAGCGGTGCTACTATTTTCGGATATTATGTAAGAGACCCGAGAGAGTACGGTGTTGTGGAATTTGACAAGAACGGCAAGGCACTCTCAATTGAGGAGAAGCCGGCGGTTCCTAAGTCTAACTATGCGGTTCCGGGACTGTATTTCTATGACAATGATGTAGTGGAGATTGCTAAGAATGTCAAGCCTTCCGCAAGAGGAGAGATTGAGATAACCAGCATCAATAACGAATATCTGAACAGGGGAACCCTTCAGGTTGAGACCCTGGGAAGAGGCTTTGCATGGCTGGATACAGGCAACCATGACGCACTTCTTGATGCTGCTGATTTCGTGGCAGCCTTCCAGAA
>CAMAKT010000173.1 GCA_945836135.1 uncultured Clostridia bacterium
GCCAATACCTGCTATAATCGGAATATTCCGGTTTTTTCTGCTTATCTTAACCTTAACGAGCAGAATATACTACATGAAATTCATAAAAACTTTCCGCCAATATCAATCAAAACAGACGGCGGTTATTCTCTATCAGAGCGCAAAATTGCCGTATTTCTACCTGATTCGGAATGGCAGTATGAGCTTCCGATTAAGTTAATTAAGATATCGCCGACGGACAAGCGGTTCTTAAATGCTCTTACCCACAGGGATTACTTAGGTGCCCTTATGAACCTTGGGATTGAGCGTTCACTTTTCGGCGATATAGTTGTTTCAGATAAGATCGCATATGTATTCTGTTTAGACAGAATAGCATCATTCATTATTGATAATCTTACAAAGGTGCGCAATGATTTTGTGCGATGTGAAATGTGCGATGCTCTTACGTATGATTTTGTGCCGTCCTATAAGGAAATTACAGGTTCTGTGGCATCGTTGCGTCTGGATGCCGTAATAAGCCTTGCATTTAATGAATCAAGAAGCCACAGTACAGGTTATATTGAAAATGCACTTGTTTTTGTCAACGGAAGGCTGATTACAACAAATGCATACAATCTCAAAGATGGCGATATAGTTTCGGTAAGAGGACATGGACGTTTCAGATATATGTACACTAAGAGCGAGACAAAAAAAGGGCGTTACATGGTTGTACTTAATCTATACATATAAGCAGGAGGCAGTGATAAATGAATCGTAGAGTTGATGTTAAAAAGAATAATGAGCATTGCTATGATATAGTAATCAGTCAGGGCTTTAACGGGATTAAGGACGAGCTTGAAGCCCTTGGAATTAAAGGAATTAAGCTCTGTATTGTGACCGATTCAAATGTTGGTCCGTTATATGCAGACACACTTAAAGGTGTATTGGAAAATACAGGTAATTCCGTGTACACCTATACCATTCCTGCCGGAGAAGAAAATAAGAATCTGTCTGTTGTTCAGGATGTGTACACATATCTTATTGAACAGCATTTTGAACGCCGTGACATGCTCATAGCCCTCGGCGGAGGCGTGGTGGGTGACCTGACCGGCTTTACTGCTGCCACTTACCTTAGAGGAATAGATTTTATACAGGTTCCAACATCTCTGCTTGCCCAGGTGGACTCAAGCATAGGCGGTAAAACAGGTGTGGATTTTGCCAAATACAAAAATATGGTAGGTGCCTTTCATATGCCACGCCTGGTATATATTAACATTGACACCTTATCCAGCCTTTCTCCAAGACTATTCAATTCAGGCTTCGGAGAGATAATCAAGCATGGACTTATTAAGAACAGAGCATATTTTGATTACCTTGATGTCAATTACGAGCATATTAAGGCTTTAGAACCTGAGTACATTTCTGAGACGATATACCAAAGCTGCCTTATAAAAGCAGAAGTTGTTAATAATGATCCGACAGAGAAGGGTGAAAGAGCACTTCTTAATTTCGGTCATACTTTGGGACATGCCGTGGAAAAGCTTATGAATTTCACATTATACCATGGCGAATGTGTGGCACTAGGTATGATTTGTGCTTCATATATTTCCAAGAATCGTGGACTTATTACCGATGGTGACTATAGCCTTATTATATCAATGATTAAAAAATACGGTTTTCCTACAAAAATTGAAGGGCTTGATATACACTCGATACTTGAAGTTTCGAAATCAGATAAGAAAATGGATAATGGGGTAGTTAAATTCATTTTACTTGAGAGCCTTGGAAAGGCTATTATCGACAGGACAGTTACATACGAAGAAATGACACAGGGCTTAAAGGAGATATTATAAATGAATAAAGTAAGACATAAATCTATTCTGCAGATGATTCTGACACTGCCTGCAGCAGCTCTTTTACTTTTGTTTGACCAGCTTACAAAATATTGGGCATATAACAGTCTTAGAGTTAACGGCCCAATCCCGATTATAAAAGGCGTATTTTCTCTTACTTGGACACAGAACGAAGGTGCTGCATGGGGTATGATGGGCGGTAACGCAATTCTTAACTGGCTTCCTGTAGTTATTGCCATAGTGGTTGTAGTTTTCTACCAGCGTATTCCCGCGACCAAGCGTATGCTGCCGCTCAATATATGCGCTGTAATGCTTTTTGCAGGAGCAATAGGTAACCGTATCGACAGAAGCATATATGGCTCTGTACAGGATTTCCTGTATTTTGAGCTTATTGATTTTCCTATTTTTAATGTCGCAGACTGCTATATTGTAATATCCTGTATATTAACAGTAATTCTCTTCCTATTCTATTATAAGGACGAGCAGGAGATGAACAGAGTATTTTCATTTAAGAGGCAGAAGGATGAATGAAATAATCTTTGAGTACAATGAACCATTTTATGTGGAAGTGAATAAAGAGTCTGACGGGGAGCGTGTTGACAAATATCTTGCCGACATGCTTTCTTCATTTTCCCGCAGTCAGCTCCAGAAGCTAATTAAAGATGAAAAGGTACAGGTTGCCTCATCAGCCGCATCTGATGCAATCTATAAAACTGTAAAAGCGAACTATAAGCTGCGTGAGGGTGAAAATATCTCTGTCATAATTCCCGAACCGGAAGAACTTCATATTGTACCGGAAAATATTCCCCTTGATATTTTGTATGAGGATGATGATCTCGTTGTGGTCAATAAGCCCAAGGGAATGGTGGTTCATCCTGCGCCCGGGCACTACAATGGTACACTTGTCAATGCGCTTATGTACCATTGCAGGGATAATCTGTCAGGAATTAACGGTATTCTTCGTCCTGGAATTGTACACAGGATTGACATGGATACCACCGGTGCACTGGTGGTATGCAAGAACGATTTTGCCCATCAGGCTCTTTCGGAACAGCTCAAGGTTCATTCCATAACAAGGCATTATGAAGCCATATGTTACGGAACATTCGACAGTAAAACCGGAACAGTTGATGCACCAATCGGCAGAAGTCCAAGTGACCGTAAGAAAATGGCAATTGTAAAAAACGGAAAAAATGCAGTCACACACTATGAGGTTCTTGAAAGTTTTGAAAAATTTTCATATATTCGCTGTACCTTAGAGACAGGACGTACCCATCAGATACGTGTTCATATGTCAAGCATAGGACATCCTCTTCTTGGTGACGAGCTGTACTGTCCGAATAAAGCTCCTTATAAACTGCAGGGACAGACACTACATGCACGCATACTTGGTTTTATTCATCCCAGAACAGGGCAGTATATGGAATTTGAAGCACCATTACCTTACTACTTTAATCAATTACTGTGCAAAATAAAATATTAATAAATTATTAAAATTTTATTGAAAATTTAAAAATAAAATGATATTCTGTTCATAATGGTTAATTTATTTAATCATTTGATTTCGGAAAAAGGTAAAATACGATGGACAGAAAAACAGAGAAATTTTCATTTTCAAGAAGTGAAGCAGTGGAACTGCTGCTTGAAAGCTACCAGTCATATTTTAATATTCACCGATTTGACGGCGGCGAATCCGCCATACGTGAAGGAAGCCCGATGAAGGGTATGACGGATGAACAGGTTATGGAGGTTGTCCGTATACAACAGTATCCACTTATCGCAAGATGTGATTTCTTTGAGCATTCACAGAAATATGTATTGTCGAAAAAGGCTGAGTTATGGTCAGCCGATAGTGAAGAATTTCTTTATCTTTTCAGTGTTCCGAGATTAACTGTTGATTTATTTGAACGGTGCAAGCAATATGTTTATGAGGACGGAATGGAACGTCTCAACTCCGGTCCTGGGCATATGTACACCTACCTGACGGCGGTGTTTTTATGTGATTCATGCGATGAGGACGCATATACGTCACTTAAGAAGACCCGCATTTACAAAAGTTTTCATTTTTCGTTGAATGGCTGGATGGATTATCGCAATGTTGTTGCCGCTTTTGATAACTCTCTGATTGGCAGTAACTATTCCGGCAGGTCTGCAGCGAAATTTATGAAAAAAATATTATATACAAAAAGGAAAAAGGAGAGTTAGAAATGAATTCTTTAGTACTTCTCTTAATCTGTGTTGCAGTCCTTGCCTGTGGATATATTTTCTACGGAAGATGGCTCTGCAAGCAGTGGGGTGTGGGCGAAGGCGATATTCCTACACCTGCTCATGAATTGGAGGACGGCGTTGATTACGTTCCTGCAAAAGCACCTGTTCTTATGGGGCATCATTTTTCATCAATCGCAGGTGCCGGACCTATAACAGGACCAATCGGTGCAGCAATTTTCGGCTGGGTACCGGTTGTTCTTTGGGTTTTAGTTGGTGGTATTTTCTTCGGTGGCGTGCATGACTTTGGTGCATTATTCGCATCTGTACGCCATAAGGGTCAGTCCATCGGTGAGATTATTTCTACCAATATGAGCAAAAGAGCAAAGAAGCTCTTTATTATCTTCGCTTATCTTACATTAATTCTTGTTGTAGCTGCGTTTGCTTCAATCGTAGCAGGTACATTCGGCACAACCAATGCTGCCGGTGCTGCTGTCAGCGAAGCTGTTAAGAGTACCAATGCATCCGTTGCCATGGTATCCTTACTTTTCATCCTGATCGCCATTGTTTTCGGTTTCCTTGTATACCGTCGCAATGTTCCAATGGGTATCGCAACAGTTCTTGGTGTACTCGCCATTGTAATCTGTATGGCTATAGGTATGAACTTCCATCCAATTTATCTTTCATATAAGACATGGATGATTATCGTTGGTATATATATTGCTGTTGCTTCCGTAACACCTGTATGGATTTTACTCCAGCCTCGTGATTACTTAAGCTCATTCCTTTTATACGCAATGCTTGCCGTAGCTTTGGTTGGTGTAGTTATTTCACATGCTAATTTAGGCGGTGACGGTCTTCAGGCATTTGCAGGATTTGCAGTTGAAAACGGCAACGGAACACAGTATCTGTTCCCTGTTCTTTTTACAACAGTTGCATGTGGAGCTATTTCAGGTTTCCATTCACTGGTATCTTCAGGTACTACTTCCAAGCAGCTTAACAAGGAGAAGGATGCCAAGCCTATCGCTTATGGTGGAATGCTTCTTGAATGTGTTCTTGCTATAGTAACCGTTTGTGCTATAAATTTCGCATACAAGTACAATGCAGCACATCCTGAAAATGCATTAGTAGGTGCAACAGGCATCTTCGCAGGCGGTATTGCAAATATGTATGCAGGTCTTGGCTCCGGAACTGTTACAATACTTCGTACATTACTTACACTTACATATTCCGCATTCTGTTTAACATCTCTTGATACAGCAACACGTCTTGCTCGTTTCATGTTCCAGGAGTTCTGGCTTGAGCCTGGTGAGACAGCCAAGGATGTTAAGGAGGGCTGGAAGAAAGTACTTGTTAACCCTTATTTTGCAACCATTATAACAGTAGTACTTGGTGTTCTTCTTGGTATGACAGGTTATGGTAAGATTTGGGGACTTTTCGGTGCTGCTAACCAGCTTCTTGCAGGTATCGGCTTGCTTGCAGTTGCAGCATGGCTTGCAAATATCGGCAAGAATAACAAGATGTTCTTAATCCCAATGGCATTCATGATTGTTGTAACAATCTGTTCCTTAGCAGTAACTATTAAGAACCAGGTTGGTATTATTGCCAAGGGTGGCGCAGACTGGGGTCCATGGGCACAGACAATTCTCGGTGCACTGCTTATAATCTTAGCTGTATTTCTTGTTATTGAAGGCATTCAGACCTTGTCCGGAAAGAATAAGAAGGCTGCTTAATACATATTAGGAAAATAATCAGAAGAGATGCTTCGTTTTTTGCGAGGCATCTCTTTTTCTTTCATAAAAAAGGGTGGTAATTATCTATTAATTGGTGTAT
>CAMAKT010000174.1 GCA_945836135.1 uncultured Clostridia bacterium
TTCCATGCTTTTATCTCCTTTTATATAAATAAATTATATTTCAACCTTAACCTCGACATCCTCCGTTTTGTCCGGCTCCGTCTCACTCTCGGCTTCCTTTCTGAAATCCTCCAGCTTGTCCGAACTGATTACAGGCAAATCCTCTACACTCTTTACCCCGAAGCTTCGTAAGAAATCCTCCGTGGTTCCGAATAAAAGAGGTCTTCCCGGTGCATCAAGCCTTCCCACCTCAGCCACAAGCCCGTATTCCACCAGCTTGTTAACCGCATGGTCACAGCTTACTCCTCGTATGCTTTCAATCTCCTGCCTTGTTATTGGCTGCTTGTACGCAATAATGGAGAGTGTCTCTAAAAGTACATCCGTGAGTACCTGCTTCTTCGGCTGGGTAGCCACCTTGATTATGTATTCATAAGCCTCCGCCTTCGTACACATCTGGAAACTGTCCTCAAGCTCAATTATCTTGACTCCTCTGTCCTCTGCCTCATATCGGTCCATCATATTGTGAACCAGCTTTACAGTAGTAGGTATATCCTGCTCTATGGCCGCGGCAAGCTTGGAAACTTCCACAGATTCACCCATGGTAAACAGTATCGCCTCTATCACAGCATACATCTTATCTATACTCATGCTCTAACAATTCTCCTTAACGGTAATCACTATATCATCACTCCGGCTTTCCTGCTCCACTGTGATACTTCCGGTCTTAATAAGCTCCAGAACAGCAAGAAATGTCACAATAACCTGAACCCTGCTGGCTGAACGCTCCAGCAGCTCGCGGAAGGAAAAATGCTTATGGTCTGTTATAAACTCCTGAACATACACCATCTTATCCTCAAGGCTTACTTCCTCTTTCTCAATCTTTCCGAACTTGCTTCGAATCGGGTCAATCTTATTCTCCTGCCTCTTCATGATATCTTCAAAAATTGCATGAAGTGCGGTAAGATTCATATCCCCTACAAGCTTTTCCAAATCTACCGGCTGTTTGTATTCTTCAACCTCCTTAGGAAGCGTCGGCTGCTTAAAAAGTGCTCTGTCAGCGTCCATATACATGTCCTTAAGCTCGTATGACATATACTTGTACATCTTGTACTCCAACAGCTTCTGCACAAGCTCTGCCCTTGGGTCTTCCTCTTCGCCCTCCTCATTGACCTCTGCCGGAAGAAGCATCCTTGACTTAATGTCAAGAAGTGTCGCAGCCATCACAAGGAATTCGCTCACGACATTCAAATCCTTTTTCTCCATGGCATTGACATATTCCATGTACTGCTCCGTAATCAAAACAATAGGTATGTCATATATATTTACTTTGTTTTTATCAATAAGGTGCAGAAGCAAATCAAGCGGTCCTTCAAACACCTCCAGCTTAACCGGAATAGCCATATATCTTACATCCTTTTATCAGTCTTTAAAGAGCAGTATCTCAACCCACATTAGATTATCATACCTCAAAAATCAATTACTGACAAGAGCGAATTGAACTATTCTTCCGTTCCCCGATGCAGCACGGCTGTCACCAGCTCCGGTGGGTTGTTAATTCTTAAATTAATTGTATGTGTACCCAGCCCTCTGCCAAGCAGCATGACAGAATCACCGATTCTGTATTCTCCACCATCATATTTAGGAAATAATCTGTAGTCAGGATTAAGTACTCCCCCTAAATACGGCAGCCTTATAATGCCTCCGTGCACATGTCCTGAAAAAGTAAGGTCAGCTCCCCATGCGGCATAATTATCAAAAAACATGGGATTATGAGCAATGAGAAACCTGTAGCCCTGCAATGCATCTCCCACAAGCTCAGATATATGTCCCTGCGGCATCGGCGGCCTATGACGCACCAGAAAATATTCCTTTTCTATCTCAAGCCCGTATATATGAACAGTTTCACCATTCTTTTTGTAATCTGTATGTGTGTTGTTGATAACCTTGACGCCTGCATTAATCAGGTCTGCCATAAGCCTGTCATAGCGGTCACCGTATTTCTCCCTGTATATGTTCACCTTTGTCTCGTGATTTCCATTGGCAAAAAATACCGGATATTTTTCTGCAAGATGTCCAAGCAGCGCCACAACCTCATCCGAACCATTGGAATGTTTTCTGGTAAGTAAATCGCCTGCCACAATAACAAACTCCGGCTTCTGCGCGTCAACCATATCATACAGTCTCTCAAGGGATATGCCGTATACATTGTCGTGAAGGTCGCTTAACATAACAATCCTTGAACCATCAAAGCTTTCAGGAAGCTTCGACGAATAAATATTATAAACAGAATTAACTATTTTCTTCATTAAAATTTACCTCAATTTTTTGATTGTCAATTCATCCGATTTCGCATATACTAGTTACGAGACTTTTTACAAAAAGGAATGAACCGAAATGATTAAACTTATCTTTATGATAGCAGAAATAGCAAAAAAAGTGAAGCAGGACCGGGTTAATATGTACTCTGCCCAGTCTTCCTTTTTCATAATTGTGAGTTTCTTTCCGTTTGCCATGTTGCTTCTGTGCGCCCTTAATTATACCAATATCAAGGAAAGTTATCTCATGACCTTAGTCTGCACCATGCTTCCGGCCAAGACGCAGCCCCTCATACTGTCATTTATCAATGAAATCTACAATACTTCCTCCTTTACCCTTCTGTCCGTAACTGCAGTATCGGCTATATGGGCTGCAGGCAAAGGCTTTGTATCAATCATTCAGGG
Organism: uncultured Clostridia bacterium; assembly: GCA_945836135.1. Lineage (GTDB taxonomy): Bacteria > Bacillota > Clostridia > Lachnospirales > Lachnospiraceae > CAG-882. The sequence goes on from CAMAKT010000174.1 coordinate 2,700, forward strand.
ACTTAACGACGTATACGATACCGGCGGTGAGACCCGTAACTATTTCCTGTTGCGCATCCATGCCGCCTTGTATACAATAGTACTTATTATACTTATTATTTTATCACTTGTACTTATGGTATTCGGAAATCGTCTCCTTGAATTCATCAATCTGCACTGGCCGATTGTAGGCTCTGTCATCGAGTTTGTACTGCAGTTCAGAATTTTTATTTTCATGGGAGTGCTCACACTTTTCCTGCTTGCGGTGTACAAGGTTGTACCTAACCGCAAGTCTAAGTTCCGCTATGAGCTTCCCGGCGCCGTATTTTCAAGTGTATGCTGGTGTGTATTCTCCTATGCTTTTTCGATCTACGTCGATATGTCATCAGGTTTTTCTGTGACATACGGCAGTCTTGCCACTCTGGTATTTATTATGCTGTGGCTCTACTTCTGCATGAATGTTCTTTTTATCGGGGCGGAGCTCAATGCATATCTGCAAAAAAGAAATTAATTATATATGTTTACAATGTCTATTCCATTATAAAAAAATTCAAGAATATCATCATAACGCATTCCCTGCTTTACCATGGAGGATACGGCATTCTGGCTCATTCCTATGCCGTGTCCGTAACCTCCTCCTGTTATTCTGTAGCCGGTTACCGCACCCTCCTCATACATTTCTTCAAGGCAAATATAAGCGCTTGGCAAAAAGTCGAAGCTTGTTTCGGTCTGAATATGGGTATTAATGGGATTGCCCCCCGGTCCTAAAACATATCTGATATTCAGTTCTCCACACACTTGTGCGTCACCCTCCATTCCATGAATAATCAGCCTGCGCACTGCCCCGGACGTCGTTCGCTCTGCCACCTCCAGGGAAAGCACATTCCCGACATAAGGTGTCTGTCCCGAAACATACTCTCCATCTTCATTTTTCATAAGTATATTTGACGGTTCCGAGACATATCGGATTGCAAGATAATTATTAATCCGCTCCGTCAGGTATTCCATATCAAGCTCCACATTCCAGCGATAGAAAGGAAACTCATAGTCATAGTCGGAGCTGTTGGTGTTGTATATAAAATCCCTGAAGCTGTCCTCATCGGACAAATCAAGAGTCCGGCCTTCGCCGTTAACCGTCTTTGCCTTATATATTCCATCTTCTGTTCCTCCCCAGACAGTCAGGTCGGACATATATCCGCAGGATGTGGAATAATAGTATGCTGCTACCACCTGTGAATCCTTACTTATTACCTGTCCGTAGGTTTCCTTTACCGCCTGATTGGAATCCGACTGTTCTTTGATATTATTGTAGACCTGGTAATTCACGCTGTCATCCACATGTGCTCCGTATATTCGGTAGCTGTTATTAAGAATATGCCTGTATGCATAGCTTCTTGCACATACCGCCTGAACCTTCAGTGCCTCCACCCCGAAGCTGACCGGCATTTCGCTCGGCACCACATGATACAGATACTCCTCTAAAGGCAGCTCATTTATAACCACAAGCCCACCCTCCTCGCATGAAATCTCAAGTGTGCCCGAATAATATGGATTGCCGTAGGAGCGCTCTATGCTCAGAATGGTAATGGAATTGTTAATTCCATCCGGTTCTAAGATTATTCTTCCCTCTGACATATATTCGCTGTCAGAGTATATATCAAGCAGTTCTCCCGCCTCAATATGTACAACTTCATCACCTTTTTTCAGTGAAAATCCCTGTTCCGAGGTCAATGTAACCCGTTCATGAAAAATCGAGCCATATCCGGTGCTCATAATAAGCACACGGATATCATCCGCATGAAGTTCCTTGTTAATAACTGCAGCACATATCATACCATCCGCCACCACAAAATCGGATAATGAATATCCTACAAGAATATCATTAAGTCCTGCTTGTGAAAGTTCACCATAATTTTTGTACACGCGAAAGTCCGACGCAACGCTTACACTTCCATAGCCCTCAATCTCAATAGACTCTGAGCTTACCTTCAGTACCTTGCCGCTTATTGTGTCCTTCTTAATTGTGAGACCTGCAAGCCGTCCGTCCTTCATTCTGATGTCACCGATTGTATCTTTGAAGCTTTCCTTAAGCCCTGCTACCTCAAATTCACGGTACACCCCACAAACATATGCACAGAGCTTTCCTCCCTCCGCCTTGGTAATCCAGATATTGGGATATGTAACCTCGTCAGCCACCTGGGCTAATACCGAAATGATCTGATTGCCTCTTGTATATACACATATTGTCCTGTCGGAATATGCGTCCATTGCCAGTCCTTCAAAGCAGAAGCTTCCTTCCAATGCCACACAGTTCCACTGCCCGTACTGGCGTATCTGCTTTGCAGTCATATTGGCAGGAGTACCTATAATGGTAATTTCACGTCTTATAACTCCGCCTGCATTGCCGTTCATCAAAACAAAATAATCGTATATTTTATCGAAATCATCCCGTTCCACCTTTTTTGATGCCTTGCTCTTATCCACAGGAATATCCGTATAATCGCTGATATCGCCAACATTCCATCCGTTTGTAACCAGGTAGGTGCGAAGTTCTCCATAAGTCAATGCGGTATACGCATATTCCGGTGCCGTATAGTCATCCGCATCCCACATAACCTCACCATGTTCGCAAAGGTATTCCATATATTTTATGTACCAGCTTCCCGGATTGTCCGCTACCTCACTCTGTGGCATGTCCGTCTTAAGCAGTACCAACATTCTCGACGCAAGAGCCTTGCTTATATACAGTTCGCTGTCCTTCTTAACACCCTTTACAGCGAAAAAGGCAATAATCCCCACAATAATAACAGCCGCCGCTATAAACAGCACCACCTTCTCCCCACCGCTACTTGCCTTTCTTCTCCTTACTGCCCTCTCCATATATGTTCCTCCCTATCCATGGCTTATCCGCCATGTTCTATTGTATTACCCATAAACAAAAAATAGACTCCTTTCGGAGTCTATACAGATAACTAATAAGAATTCTTTTCATAAATCCCAAAATGCCGGTTCCTACAATTTTGACGCCCTAGCTCAAGCTAGGTGGGCAACCGCACATAAGCTTCTGCCATCCACTGCAAACGGAGGCCCGGCATCCACTTATAAATATAGGAATCCCATGAACGTAAATGTAGGTTCAAAAATGTAAGAGTATCGCACACCCCAGGAC
>CAMAKT010000175.1 GCA_945836135.1 uncultured Clostridia bacterium
CCGAAGAGGAGACTACTACCGAAGAGGAGACTACTACCGAGGAGGAGACCACCACCGAGGAGGAGACCACCACTGAGGAGGAGACTACTACCCAGGAGGGGACTACTACCCAGGAGGAAACCACCACCGAAGAGGAGACCACTACCGAGGAGGAGACCACCACCGAGGAGGAGACCACCACCCAAGAGGAGACCACCACCCAAGAGGAGACTACTACGCAACCGCCTACGCTTTCGCAGGAGGAACGCGAAGCTATAATGAGACAGCAGGTTATGCAGGAACTTCCGGGTATCGTGTGCTGGGGCGACTCACTCACGGCCGGATATGGTGGCAATGGGGAGAGCTATCCTGCTACGCTTGAGAGACTTATCTCACAGCGCTTGATTGACGGAATTCCTGTGGTTAATAATGGTGTGTGTGTAGAGCAGACATACACAATTATGGCGAGGGCAGGTGTATGGCCGATGTATGCACATGGTTTCACAATTCCTGCAGACTGTTATGAAGTTGAAATCTATATTGAGCTAGAGGGCGGACTGTATACGAATCTTGCAGACTTTGGAGATGCAGGGCTTAATCCTGTCACTATAGCGGGAGTTAGAGGAATACTCACCTCGTCATATCATGAGTCGGAATATGGATATTTTTATTTTAAACGTCTTGAACCGGGGGAAGCAGTGGAGGTGTCGTGGATGACACCTGTTTATCCTGCCAGCACACAGATGTATGAGAACTATGTTAATGTTATTTTCATGGGTGAGAATGGGTGGTATACATCGCCGGATGATTTAGTGGCTCAGTATCAGCGTTTTATTGATGTGAAAGGCTTGACAAGATATATTCTTATCGGACTTACTACGGGGGACAATAGTTCAAGAGGCGAGCTTTCGCAGAAAATGGCAGAGCATTTTGGTAATAATTATATTGATATGAGAACTGAACTGGTGCAGCGTGGACCGGAATTTGTAGGATTGGAAAGAAGTGTTGACGATTGGTACAATTTGGAAACAGGTAGGGTAATGGGGTACCTTATGTCCGATAATATCCATCTGAACGAATACGGATACCGTGCAGCTGGGGAAATAGTATATGAAAGAATGGAAGCACTTGGGTATTTTGGTGGTGTAAAGAATGCAATAGCATCATATCAGGCACAGCAGTGATAGCACAGAAATGACAGAGCAGAAATGAGGCAGTATATGTCGGAAATTGAGTTTGAAAAGGTAAAGCCTGAACAGACAGGCTTGTCGGAACAGAACATTGTTGAATTTATTCGTCGGCTGCATGATGAGGATATTCCGCTTCACAGCCTTCTGATAGTCAAGGATGATAAGATGGTATGTGAGGCATACCAGAAGCCTTATGGCAGACATTCACTTCATAGGATGTTTTCAATTACAAAAAGCATGGTGTCTCTTGCAATCGGATTGTTAGAGGGTGATGGGAAAATAAATCTTGATGATCATATTGTAGATTTTTTTCCGGAGAAACTTCCTAAGAATGTACATCCGTATATTGCGGCAATTACTATCCGCAATATGCTTACCATGAGGACGGCACACAACAAGACTACTTATAAGCTTGAGGGATGTACTGACTGGGTTCGTTCGTTTTTTGAGACAGAGCCGACACACTATCCTGGAACGTTTTTTGCCTATGATACATCTTCCACCCATGTGCTTGCCGCACTTGTGGAAAAACTGACCGGTAAGGAACTTCTTGCTTATCTGAGAGAAAAGTTTTTAGACGATATAGGTTTTTCAAGGGATGCTTACTGCCTTAAGGATCCGATGGGGGTATCTATGGGCGGCTCAGGGCTTATGGCGGAGCCGATGGACGTTATGAAAGTAATGTACCTTGTGATGAAGGGCGGAAAATATAACGGTCATCAATATCTGCCGGAAAAGTATCTGAAGCTTGCTACCGATGTGTGGTCCGATAATTATGCCATTAGCTCCACATTTGAGGAGATGCAGGGATACGGATATCAGTTTTGGCATACAACCCATGGAGGATACGCCTGCTATGGAATGGGCGGGCAGCTCGGCATATGCCTTCCGGAGCGTAATATGGTTGTTGTCACAACGGCTGACACACAGGGGCGACAGGGGGGTGTACAGCTTATTTACGATGCACTGTGGAACACTATATTTAAGGATATGGTAAGTATGCCGGAAGATGGTACGGGCTGTGGTCTGACGGAAGTAATTCCACAGGTGTGTCTGCACAACCGGGGATTTGCAGGAAAGGCTGATGAAATCGGACATAAAGAGATTATAGTGGACGCTAACGAACAGGGATTTACAAGCTTTAAGCTTGAGTTCGGTGATGAGGAAGGCAGCATTACCTATAAGAACAGAACCGGTGAGCATACACTTTATTTCGGAATCGGACATAATATAGAAACGATGTTTCCGCATTATGGACATCGGGCATTGGTAAGTGCGGCATGGCAGAACGAGAATACATTTCTGATATACGCGCAGATTATTGATGAGTATGTGGGCAAGGTGTTCATGAATTTTTCATTTAATGGCAGCCATGTTGGAATAATGCTCAAAAAAATCGAGGAAACATATTACAAGGAGTTTAATTTATTTACCGGTGGAACGATACAAGGAGATTGAACGTACAATAGTTAAGACCTATCGTAAGGATATATGGGGACGCTTTGTTAAGGCAGTGGAGAAATATCAGCTTATAGAAAACGGTGACTGTATTGCGGTGTGCGTTTCCGGTGGTAAGGATTCGGCACTTCTTGCTAAGCTTATGCAGCTTTATCAAAGCTACGGAGGTAAGAAGTTTGAAGTCAGATTTATATCCATGGATCCCGGATATAGTGATGAGAACAGACGCAGACTGGAAGAAAATGCACAGCTTCTTAATATTCCCCTGGAGATATTTTCGACTGATGTGTTTGATGCTGTTGAGGACACAGGCACATCGCCGTGTTTTATCTGTGCAAGAATGCGTAGAGGCTATCTGTACCGAAAGGCTAAGGCAGCAGGATGTAATAAAATTGCTCTTGGGCATCATTATGACGATGTAATCGAAACCATACTTATGGGAATGCTGTACGGCGCACAGATTCAGACCATGCTGCCTAAGCTTATAAGCGATAACGTAGAGGACATGGAACTTATACGTCCTATGTATCTGATTCGTGAGCAGGATGTACTTGCTTGGACACATTATAATGAATTGCATTTTCTACAGTGTGCATGCGCTGCAACCAAGAACAATGACAATCGCTCTTTTACAACCAAGAGAGCCGAAATTAAACAGCTCATTGCGTCACTTAAAAAAGACAATCCGCTGGTGGAGAGTAATATATTCGGGAGTGTGGAGAATGTAAATCTTAGAAAGATACTTGGTTACCAGAAAGACGGGGAAAAGAGGACTTTTTTGGACGATTATCGTAAATAATCAGGAGGCAATATATGGATGATAAGAAAAAAGACAGGTTGGTGCAGCTGATACAGTTTGCAACGGTGGTAATCTATATTCTTCTTGTGCTGAAATCTACGGTGGGAAAGTACATTAAGCTTGTGCATAAGAATATGGAAAGAGAAGCAAAAAGGAAGGATAAGCTGAATAAAGCTAAATATATTAAGAAAAAGAAGGCACTCAAGACAAAAAGACACAAAAGAAGTTAAAATTTGTCGTTTTTTTGTTGACTTATTCGAGAAAACATTATAGTATGTACTCATTGAACAAAGGCGTTCACACGTAGATGTGTGAGCGCCTTTGTGGCTTTTTATAAAATTATCACTCAGAAAGGAAGCGATAGCATGGATAATCTGTTTTTGCAGACTGATACGGTGAATGAGCTGCTGGCCAGATACGGTGTTAAGTTCGGAATATACAAGGATGGAATATTTAAGGAGCAGCTTTTTCCCTTTGATTCTATTCCGAGGGTAATAAGCAAGGAAGAATTTGTTTATTTGGAAAGAGGACTTAAGCAGCGTGTTGATGCATTGAATATGTTCCTTAAGGACATTTACAGTGAAAAAAAGATTGTAAAGGCAGGGGTGGTGCCGGAGGAGTTTGTCTTTGCATCATCAGGATACCTGAAAGAATGTGAAGGCATTACGCCAGTTAAGGGAATCTACAGTCATATATCCGGAATTGATTTGGTTCAGGCGAAGGATGGAACATGGTATGTGTTAGAGGATAATTTGCGAGTACCTTCCGGCGCGTCCTATCCTATGATAGCAAGGGATTTGTGCCGCAAATCAAGTCCTGTAACTTTTCGTGATAATGCAGTGGCAGATAACCGTGACTACGCGAAACTTCTTAGAACGGTAATGGACAATGTTAATACAGGAGGAATTAATGTAATTCTTACACCGGGGCGATATAATGCAGCATATTTTGAACATTCCTATCTGGCAGAGCAGACGGAATCTGTGCTTGCCACAGGTCAGGACCTTCTGGTGGATGATGATGTCGTATACTATACTGATTATAAGGGAAAACGTGAACGTGTCGGAGCCATATACAGAAGAATCTCAGACGATTATCTTGATCCGATGACTTTTGTTGCGGACTCTCTGATTGGGGTGCCGCATATAATGTCTGCCTATAGAAAAGGAAATGTCGGGCTTCTCAATGCACCGGGCAATGGGGTAGCTGATGACAAGGGAATATATTATTTTGTGCCAAAGATGATTAAGTTCTATATGGGAGAGGAACCTATACTCAATAATGCACCGACGTATCTCCCATTTTATGAGAACGACATGCAATATGTCCTTGACAATTTTGACAGACTGGTAATTAAAGATGTGGCAGAGGCGGGAGGTTATGGAGTTGTGTTTGGAAGCTTTTTCACAAAAGAGAAAAAAGCAGAATTCATTGATAGTCTCAAGCGTGAGCCAAGGCGCTTTATTGCCCAGGAAGTAATTGATTTCAAGGACCTGGAGATACTTGATGATGGAAAAAGAGTGGAGCGTAAGGCGGATTTGCGTGCATTTGTACTGACAGGTGCCAAGACGGTGGTATGGAAGAGCGGACTGACGCGCTTTTCAAGAAAGCCGGATTCGTTTATTGTTAATTCATCACAGGGAGGAGGATTTAAGGACACATGGGTATTATTACGATAGAAAAGGCAGACCGGCTGTTCTGGCTGGGAAGATATGCGGAGAGGGTATACACAACCATAAAGGAATACTTTGCGGGTTATGACAGGATGATTGATGAGAATGAATCCAGTTATACCGACTTCTGCAGGAGGATTAACATCCCGAATATATATACGGATAAAGAGGATTTTTTAAAAAGCTATCCCTTTAACACCGAAAATCCTGATTCCATTCTCAGCAATCTGTACCGTGCATACGACAATGCTGTGGTAATGAGAGAGGAAATAGGAACAGAAACTCTGTCTTACATACAAATGGCAATCTATAATATGAAGTCTGCCAGAGCCAGTGCAGCTCCGCTTATTGAACTGCAGAAGGTGATTGATGATATTCTTGCTTTCTGGGGCTGTTTTGATGACTGCGTGTCGGATGCGGTGGAGAGAAGTATCGGTAAGGCAGGAAGAAGAATTGAGCGTCTTGATTTGTATCTGCGTTTTGAGATGCCTACGGAATATATTAGAAGAGAAGCAGCCAGACTTAAGGACCGTATGCCGAAAGCACAGCTTGACTATGATGAAACACAGCTTGAGCGCATTCTGCAGCTTGTCCGGCTTGACAGCATTCCGTATAGCAAGGTTATAGAATTATTGGAAAGTCTCCTTGACGTATAAGAAAAATAAATGAAATGTATAACAAAACGCCCATATTAATATTATGTT
>CAMAKT010000176.1 GCA_945836135.1 uncultured Clostridia bacterium
CAAAACTCCCAACCTCAACAGCTTCATAATGGTTGCCACTGTATATGAGATTGAATCCCATGCACCTGCCATGGTTCTCCGTGGTATCTTTATCTGACAGTATCACGAAGGGATTGGCTCTGTTAGATGATGTTCCTGTATAAGAATAGTTCACATGCTTTCCGGCAGTGACTACAGTGTCATGCCTTCCCATCTCTCTTGCCCAGGCTCCGTTGAAGGTGGTAAAAACATACCCAGCACCGTCAATATCCATCATCATGCTCATAATACGTCGAATAGTCACATTATCATTGCTGTTATTCACAAGCCTACAGCCTCTTCCAATCACGTCCCTGTCCTCATATACATAATAATATAACTCCAGAGTCATACCATAGTTTTTATCCTTAAGAGTAAGCTTAAGCTGTGCTACCTCCTCCTCGTTTCCATAGGATGAGGGTAGTGTTGCAAGGACATCCCTGCCATTTTTTATTTCATAGCTGTCATACAGGAAGTCCGATGTAATGGAGCCGTCTGCATATACCAGTTCGATAAAAGGCTCCCGTATGTCTCCCTTCCCATAAGCGGACATTTCAAGTCTTGCTGCCTCAAGGGTGAATGCCACATTATCATTTGAGTAGCTTATGGTATTCCCCGCCGGGGTTGTCTGCTTCCTCGAAAGTGCATCCTTGGCTCCGGCTGTATTAATTTTCCTGCCGTAATACAGGTGCTCAAGATGCCCGGTTGGAAGAACCCTGAAGGCATAGGTTGTATTTTTAGTTGTCAGAGTAAATAAAAGATTATTTTCATTTATCATAATTATCCTTTCGTCTGCTCTATATGCTCCCGGTTTTCGGCATTTTTATCATTTTCTTTTTGAGGCAAGCTGCGTGGTAATCTCCTCAAGCTTCTCATCAGTAAGAATGTATTTCTTAACGAATATTATCAGTGCTGCCACAAGTCCGATAATCGGAATCACAGCCATGGTCATACGAAGCACCATTCTTGAACTTTCCGGGAGTGCTGCTGCCGCAACAGCCTCTGTGGTATCCTTACTTATCTTACCCACAGAAATGCAAATACTTGCCGCTAAGATGGCAACACCACTTGCTAACTTCACCACGAAGGTCTGCATGGAGAATATTATACTCTCATCTCTCCTGTTATTCTTAAGCTCGCCATAGTCCACTGTGTTGGCAAGGAAGACCGTTGTGAGCACGGTCAGCATACCGAAGGCTGCGAATATGAAAAAGCCCGGTGCCAACAGCAGATACACATTGGATACTCCTGCACACATCATCACAAAAAGAACAAAATAACCTGTAATAGCCATTCCAAAGCTCACATAAAATACCTTTATTGAACTCATGAATTTCCTGAGCATCGGATAGAAAATCATCATGGAAAGAATCTGTACTGCGCCACCTACAGTATTAAAGAGTACATAATTACCATTCCATCCAGCTCCGCCTATATCATACTTAAAGAAATATATCAAAAGATTGGAGGTAATATAGAGTGAACAGTTGATTAACACTATTGTCAACACTACCGTAACAGCCTGGTCATTGGAAAAAAGGGCCTTAAACATCTGCCCCACCGTCGGTGACTGCATATTTACTGTGGATTTTTCCTTAATGCAAATGCAGGTGATGGTGATAAATACTACAAACAGCACAGCAATAATCAGGGCAAACCACTTAAAACCATTTCTTTCTATGAAATTATCATTAACAGTACCTGCTGCCTCAGCCATACCTATCTTTCCAAGCACCGGTACACATATCATGGTTATTACGGTAATTATAGCCGAACCCACACCTGCGCAGGAACGGGCCAGAGTGGACAAGCCTTCTCTTTCCTTGCCCCCTTCAGTAAAGGCCGGTATCATGGACCAGAAAGGAATGTCCATCATGGTATATGTAATTCCCCATGTTATATACAAGACCGCCGCATAAGCCACCAATCCTCCACCTGTTATGGATTTCGGTACCGCAAACATGAAATACAGGACAATCGCATTAAGCACCGTACCGATAAGAAGCCACGGTCTGAACTTCCCCCATTTCGTCTGGGTCTTAGCCACAATAACGCCCATTATAGGGTCATTAAAGGCATCAAATATTCTTGCCGCCATCAGAATAATTCCCATAACCCATGAGCTGACCCCCAGAAGGTCCTGATAATAATACAGGATATAGCTTGCCGAAAGCATATATACCATATCCTTTCCTATGGCTCCGAGTCCATAGGCAAATTTCTCTCTGCCACCAAGTCTTTTTTCCATACAAAATACCTCTCTTCCTTTTGCTATACATTCCTTTTGCTCTGTTCTTCGTTCTGTCCTCTGTTCATAGCCAGCTCCACTACCCTGTAGGCTCCGTCATATATGCCCATTTTCTTGTTGCGAATAATATTCCCACTCATATCCTTAAGGAGGTTCTCATCCTTTATGAAAAGTTCCACCATCTGAAGGGTATGCAAAATATCCTCACATTCCAGCGTTCCGTCACCAATCTCAGCGGAGTGGATTGCACCCCAGCGCTCATGTCCTCCGACTCTCTTGATAAAGAGCTTTGGCACCGGGTAAAATGCCAGCTCGCTTGGCTTTGTAACCAGCACATCACAGCTTCTTAACAGAAGATTTGTGCAGTACACTGCTTCAAATATATTAGAATGATAGAAGCCGTGAACACCGCTAATCTCTCCTGTAAGCGCTGCTGTGGTAAACTCCTTCGTGGTTTCCCAGTCATCAAAATGCTCTGTTGCCAGACTGTTAAGCTCCGGAATTGCACTCTTTAACTGCTCCCATACATTCTTATAGTCTCCCACATTCACATACAGGGCTGCCTTTTTTTCCTTTATGGCAGGAATGAGGCTCTTAATTATAGCAGCAAATATTTCCTTCTGGGCTCCTGCTCCGCCGATGGTAAGCAGAAATCTCATAGGCTGTCCTGACTCTTTTCTTGCAATTCTTGCTGCACAGTCCGCTTCGATATTAGAAACCAGCTCATGGTCTATATAGTGGCCTGTATATACCAGACTGTCAGCAGGCATGGGCTTTAGCACCCTTTTTCCTTCCATGCCGTTAAGAATCCTGTAACCCATATAGGAGCTGTGGGTCTGAACCGTGTGAATGCTTCCCTCTGAAAGGTGAAGGGCCATAGGCCAGTTGTCAGGAATTGCATTAACCACATGCTTCATGCCGGCATGTATTGCCGCCTGGGCAGGCCACACATGAGTTCCAACCACCGGTATGTCCTTCGGGATTTTCTTAAATACCGGCGCCATGAGCTCTGCGTTCTTCTGGTCACAGGCATTGTAGGAGAGCTTTCTGAAACCTTCATAGTTCATAGGCTCCCAAACTAACCGGTTAAAGAGCCTGCTTTTCTGGGATATTCTTGAACCTAATGAGTACAAGTCATTCTGTGCTCCTATGACCTTCGTACAGGTTGTATCCGGGAATGAATTTAAGTCCATCCAATATGGTGTGTAACCCATACTGTGTGCCGCTGACGCAATAGCCATGGAAATGCGGTAATGCCCGAAACCCATTCTGATATTTCCTACAATCATTCCCTTCTCACAATCGAATTCGTCATATTCCGTCCGTGTCTCCATGCCTCTGCCCGGTGCTGTCACCACTATATTCTTAACTCCAAGAATATCACCTATATGCTTATTCTCTCTTATGGAAAGTTCATAGTCCACCTTGGAATCATCTCCAAAGCGCCTGACATATTTTTTCTTTCCTGCCACAGCCTTCTTACATGTTCTGCAGCTCATCTCATTTCCGAATATCGTTTTCGACCTGTCCATGAAATACCTCCTTTTATTCTTTACCCGTTTTTTCATGCTCCCTTTATTCCGTTACAGATGATATCCACCACCTCTGCCAGTGCATCGCTGTAGCTTATATTGTTCTTTACCAGCACATCCCGTCTGAAAAACTGTTCGAGGGTAGCCTCAAACATAACTTTTACAATCGCCTTATCAACTCTCCTTATAACACCCTCGTCCATGCCCCGCTGAAACAGCTCCATGGTGGAATCCCAGCCACTCTCCAGTCTCTCCTCAACACGACTGTATATCCTTGGATATTTGTCCTTTAAAATATACAACTGCGAAAAGTCAATATCCTTATAGCCATCCGGAAGCACACCCATGATTCCCTGTATCTTTTCAAGAGTGGTCAATCCCGCATTTCTCATCACCCTTGCCTCGCTTTCCTTTATGGAATCAAAGCAATAATCCACCATATCGTACACAAGCTCCTGCTTATCAGCAAAAACCGTATATATAGTCTTCTTACTCATTCCAAGTTCCTTTGCCACATCATCCATGGTAAACTTCATTCCCTTTTTGTTAAACACATGTATGGTGGCGTCAAGTATCTCCTCACGTACTGTCTTCACTGTTACCCTCTCCCTTCTTTAATTTACTCCTGCCCTTTTCCTTATTCGAAGTAATATACATCCCGATTTTTCAGTTATTGCGCCGGCTTGGAAACTATTTTTCTCTTTTTAGTTTCCTTAATTGTAACATACTCGAAGTCTTAGTGCAAGAAACTGATTTAATCAAATTAGTTTCCATTTTTTGTCTATTGTGCACAAAACGCAAAAAAACTTTGGCCGCCAGATTGCTCAAAACAGCCAAAGTTCTAAACCACATAGCACATTATTCATTTATTAGCTCTATCACACATTGATGCATTTTGCTTTTTTTATCATAGCTTATGCCTACAAGCAAAATATCTCCTGTGTAATTTAAAACAGAGTCGGGATATTTTTGCCTTTTAATCTGCTTCATAGCCGTATCAGCATCCTTATTCCACTTAAGCTCAGCAATAATTGCCGGATAATTTTGCTTGTATTCCGGTTTTGGAATAAATACAAGATCAGCAAACCCCCGTCCTGTTGGAAGCTCTCTAATCGGTTTAAAATAATACTGCATGGAAGAAAGATATGCTATTGAAAGCACACTGCTAAGGGAATTTTCATCGTTATACTGCACAGCTGACACATATTCCATATGAATTCTTTCAATACCAGACGCCACCTCTTCACAATTCATATCTAATGTTGAAGTTAATAAATTCTTTGATTCCTGCTGAAAGGCTATAAGCTCATTCCATTTTGTACTTTCAGTAGCAACAGACAGTTCCTGTCTGATTTCCTCATTTGGAATAAATGCTGTATGATTACTTTGATTATAACCAAGGTATCCAAGATGAATCAGATAAGTAAGAACATCATCTTTACTCCTGAAGCTCTCCGTATCATTTTTGAACATTGCTGTATTCACCGTAACATCCACACCCGATAGCATTTCAATAATTGATGCCTTTAACCCGTCAAAATCCATGCTTATCAATGGAACAATTGCTTCATAGGAGCCTGTTTCAGACCAGTAACTTCTGTACTTTCCTTTGAGCATTGCACTAACGACAGCTTTTGGGTTATATATGATTTACGCACTATAGCATCTTCCGGTGTTATTTCGGTTATCATTTTATAAAGTATTGCACCTATTTCATATACATCTGTATATGGTTTCAAATTGTCCTGTGGCACATGCACTTCTTCCGGCAAAAAACCTATTGCCGGAAGAACAACTACTCCATCATCCATATATATAATGTATATTTCATTACAAAAATCAATAAGCTTAATTTCTCCATATT
>CAMAKT010000177.1 GCA_945836135.1 uncultured Clostridia bacterium
GACAGGGGGTAGAGTATATGTTCAAGATTGTGGCGCAGTGTGATGGCTGCAATAAATCAGAGAGCGCAACATATATGTCAGATATTGCATTTTCAGCTATTCTTCGGCAGAAAGGATGGTACATAGAGGACAATAAGTGCTTGTGTGCAATCTGCGCGCTTAAGGAAAAGCATCTTATTAAGTAACTGTTTATTAAAGCCCCGCCTGTCAGGCATCAATCCTGCCGGGTGGGGCTTTATAGTGAAATTATGACTTCTTGATGCGTTCCTGATTAAGACGGGTGAACTCACGGGCAATAAGAAGAATGGATTCATTGTACTCGAGGGGAAGTGCTGACATCATGGATACAACATCTTTTTGCATATCGCTTTCCGGGTCCTGCCCGAAAACAATACTGTCTAAGGAAACATGAAGACTTTTGGATAATTTTACAAGGGTATCTACGGACATGGATTTGTGCCCGTTCTCGATTTCTGATAGGAAAGTAACAGATATTCCCATACGCTCAGCCAGCTCCTGCTGGGTAAGATTGAGTGAATGTCTGAGCTGATATATTTTTTCACCAATGACACGGTTGGCATCATGGGGAGTACGGTTCATATAATTCCTCCTAATGTACATGTTGTTTAAATTTACTTTAACTATTAATACAAAATACCAAATATTTCCAGATAATAAAATTAACAATGATTTATCATTTGTTAAACTTGAGATAGCATTGAGACATTCATAAAGGAGGATGGAATTGAAATGGGAATAGTTATGGAAGATATATTAGGATTTAATTTTTTCCAGTATGGAAGTCCGTTTATAGGCGAATGCGGCGGAATGCATTTTCGCATGGCACGCAATCCGCTTGAAAATGTAGTGTTTAATCATGACCCGCATAAGAACGATGATGCTCTTTTTGATGTAGCAATATGGCGGGGACCATTGAACTATGATAAGACTGAGCAGGAGAAAACCACTGCGCAGTTTCCCTTCACGGAGGAGGGAAGAGTCGCCGCGGTGGCATGGCTTAATGAAAGGTACGAAGAGAAGCCGGATTATTGGGCAGAGGGAATCCCGCTTTTTCCGCGGTATACGTCTTAATCGGGGAGGGAAGTCTAGTGCTTATACACGGTAATTATCCAGAAAGTCGGAAACAGCATAAGAGAGAGGAAGACTGTCGTTGACACAATAGCATACCTCTCTTTTTTTGATATGAATGTCCGACGGCGTTACTTCAATAAGTGTACCATTCTCTAATTCATCTCTGACAAACTCCTGAATGACGCAGCCGATTCCAAGTCCCGTTTTGGCAAATTCAATAAGTAAATCCATGCTTCCGATTTCCATAAGTGTGGTCTGGGACAGGAGCTGCTCGCTAAGATAGGAATTAACGTATGTACGTGTTACATTGTCCTTGGTCAGGAGCATTAGATTTGCATGGTAAAAAAGGTTATTGCTATTAGCAGGCTCCCTTAGACATAGATTGCGTATATATTCAGGGGAGGCAACGAAGGTATCCTGGACAAAGCCGGCAGAGTAAAGGCGGAGTCCCTTGGCAGATTCAGGTGCAGCGATAAGCCCAATATCTATATCACGGTTGTCAATTAACTGCCTTGTGTGGACGGAAGATTGACAGTCAATCGATATGTTGACATGAGGATTGTCACAAACATAGTTTTTGAGCCGTGGAAGCAGAAGATATTTGCAGAGGGTGTTGCTGGCACCGAAGCGTATCCTCCCGACACCTAAAGCCTTGCGGGTACGCAGTATATTCTCACCGGCATTTATTTCAAAAAAAGCCTGTGATATATGGTTGTACAACAGTTGCCCTTCATCGGTAAGCCTGACACCTCTGGAGCTTCTGTGAAAAAGGGTGCAGTCAAGTTCGCTTTCAAGCTGCCTTATTGCCTTGCTTATGGCAGGCTGGCTGATATAAAGACTTTTGGCAGCCTCGGACAGACTGCCTGTTTCGGCTACGGCCAGAAAAATATAGTATAAACCGAGATTTTTATGTTGTGAAAATGTGTTCATGTTTTTTGGCACTCCTTTGTTATAACCTGTAGTTATAATATGTATAATAAATTGATATTTTAAGAATAACAGAATATGTGGTAATATACAAGAAAAATAGTGAAAGAGGGAACATTATGGGTATGACGATGACGCAGAAGATTCTGGCAGCACATGCGGGTCTTCCTTATGTTGAAGCAGGACAGCTTATTGAGGCTGATCTTGATCTGGTTTTGGGCAATGACATCACCTCGCCGGTGGCTATTCATGAGATGGACAAAATGAAGGTGCAGGGAGTATTTAACAAGGATAAGATAGCTCTCGTGCCGGATCATTTTGTACCGAATAAGGACATTAAGTCGGCAGAGCATTGTAAATGTGTTAGAGAGTTTGCAAGGAAGAATGAGATTACCAACTATTTTGAGGTTGGTCAGATGGGAATTGAGCATGCATTGCTTCCGGAGAAAGGGCTTACCGTTGCAGGAGACGTTGTTATAGGTGCTGATTCACACACCTGTACCTACGGGGCCTTGGGAGCATTTTCCACAGGTGTAGGTTCCACCGATATGGCTGCTGGTATGGCAACAGGCAAGGCTTGGTTCAAGGTACCTTCGGCAATTAAGTTTGTTCTTACGGGCAAGCCTTCAAAGTGGGTCAGCGGTAAGGATGTTATTTTACATATTATCGGAATGATTGGCGTGGACGGTGCACTCTATAAGTCAATGGAATTTACCGGGGACGGAATTAAGAACTTGTCGATGGATGACCGATTCACCATAGCCAACATGGCAATTGAGGCAGGTGGTAAGAACGGAATATTCCCTGTGGATGATGTTGCCGAGGCATATATTAAGGAGCACTCCACTAAGAAGTATACAATTTATGAGGCTGATGAGGATGCGGTGTACGATGCGGTATATACCATAGACTTGAGCACCTTGAAGCCAACGGTTGCATTCCCGCATCTTCCGGAGAATACACATACTGTTGATGAAGCGGGCGATATTAAGATTGACCAGGTTGTGATTGGCTCGTGTACCAACGGAAGGCTTGATGACCTTCGTGTTGCTGCGGAAGTGCTTCAGGGCAGAAAGGTTGCACCTGGACTTCGTGTGATTGTTATTCCGGCGACACAGAAGATTTATCTTCAGGCGATGGAGGAGGGGCTTTTAAAGACCTTTATCGAGGCGGGAGCTGTAGTCAGCACGCCTACATGTGGCCCATGCCTTGGCGGATACATGGGTATTCTTGCGGAAGGTGAGAGATGCGTATCAACCACGAACCGCAATTTCGTAGGACGTATGGGACATGTGAAGTCGGAAATATATCTTGCAAGTCCTGCAGTGGCAGCAGCCAGTGCCGTAACAGGCAGAATAAGCGAGCCTGCAGAGCTTGGTTTATAAGAATATGTATTGGCCGCATTGCGGCGGAAATGAGGTAATATGAAAGCATCAGGAACAGTTTTTAAATTTGGAGACAATGTAGATACCGACGTAATCATCCCGGCAAGATATCTGAATTCTTCAGACCCTGCAGAGCTTGCTGCACATTGCATGGAGGATATAGACAAGGATTTTGTCAAAAAAGTACATAAGGGCGATATTATTGTGGCAGATAAGAATTTTGGCTGTGGTTCATCAAGAGAACACGCACCGATTGCGATAAAAGCTGCCGGTGTGAGCTGCGTTATTGCTGAGACATTTGCAAGAATTTTCTATCGCAATGCAATTAATATCGGTTTGCCGATTATCGAATGTGCCGAGGCCAGCAGGGACATAGAGGACGGAGATAAGGTGGAAATAGATTTTGACAGCGGAATAATCCGTAACCTCACCAAGAACAAAGAATATAAAGGTCAGGCATTCCCGGAATTTATGCAGAAGCTGATTGCAGCGGGGGGACTTGTCAATTACATCAACAACAAGTAGAAAATGTTTTTAAAGTAAAAGGATACGGATTACCCCATTTATGAGATAATCCGTATCCTATATTTTTACATATATTTCTTCATGCTTTCTGCCTTGTCGCTTATTAGGCCTATGGCGTCCTTAACCTCTTCGGCATTTTCAAGATTATGTTCGCTCATTACCTGGACCTGCTCAGCTGTGGCTGTGACCTCCTCGGTTGCAGCGGAAAGCTGGGAGATATTCTCAACAATATTATTATTGGCATCTGCCAAGCCGGATATTTTGCCATCTACTTCGTTTATATCCTTGATGAGTATGGTCATATCCTTATTAAGCTTTTCGAAGCTCTCGGAGGCGGCAATAATGTTATCGCTCTGGTTCTGGGTGGCCATTGTGGAGTCCTCGACAGAGTTAACGACTTCCCTGGAGTTTTCATTCAGCTCATTGACAATAGTGGTAATCTTTTCTGTGGAGCTCTTGGTCTGTTCGGCAAGCTGGCGTATCTGCTCAGCAACGACAGCAAAGCCTCTTCCTGCCTCTCCGGCACGGGCACTCTCGATGGAGGCGTTAAGTGCAAGAAGGTTAGTCTGGCTGGATATGTTAAGTATCATTCCGGCAATGGCTTCGACTTCCTTGGTCTTATTCTGGAGTCTTCCCATTGCGTCGTTTACGGTGGTATTGGTAGCTGCAATCTGTGCAGACTGTGCTTTAAGCTCGGACATTACCCTGATGTTTTCCTGAATGCTCTCATTAGACTTGGTAGCAATCTCTACCATTCTTCTTGACCGCTCGCCGGTGTCACTTATTGCCTCCTGAATGCTACGGGTCATATTGTTCTGCTCTTCAATACTCTGGGCAGTAGTATTGGTTGCCGAGGAGATTTCTTTCATATTGTATGCTACAGTCTCGGTTGCGCTTACAAGCTGCTCTACAAGCTGACGGCTCTTCGCGGATTCATCCTGAACTGTTTTGGAGATATCAATTATTCCGTCTAACATTTCTTTCTGTTTGGTTGCCTGGTCCTCAGCAGAGGCGAGAGCGTGGTCGCTGAAGAGCTTGGCAATCTGTCCGATTTTGTAAAGTGCAAAAAACAAAAAACATACACATATCTCACGGCAGATGGAATCAACATCGCTTACGATGAGATGCTTTACATAGCGGAGTATTACAACAAGAACAAACATTATTGCATAGCCGATACAGAACTTTTTAAATGATTTCTGATCATAATAAGGAATCTGCAATGCAAGAATAAGTATGAGCGCAAAGTAAATGAACTCAGCGTCCGTCTGCATTCCGATTAACATGAATTCAATACCCATCTCAATACCTACTGCTTTTTTTAATATCATGCTTGCCCTGTTGCGCGAATAAATAATTATGTCAGCTACCGTAAATGCAATAATAAAAAGCAGGTTTCCGTAGACAGTTGGTGGAGCAATGCTCTTTGTGCCTAATTTCATCAGAAGGTACATAAGAAATGTCACCCACATACAGACTGATGCTGCTATGTAGAATGCATTCATTCTCTTATACCTTTCTTTCGCATCTTTAAACCGGAATCTGTCATCTTTTTCCATAAGTTTACCTCCGTAATTAAAAATATAACATAGTATTTTTGTATAGAATAAATACATTATAAAATATTATTAATATTTTTTCCAGTGACGAGATGTAAAAAATATGTAAAATGTATGGATAATATTACTTTTTTATTT
>CAMAKT010000178.1 GCA_945836135.1 uncultured Clostridia bacterium
AAAAATGCAAAGGAAAACAACAAATTTAAAACAATTTGTTGCACCTTTGCATGTTGATTTTTTTCCGAAGTAGCAAAATTATACTGAATTGTAGAAAAAATTCAGACACTTATTGCACAATCCCCGTCAGTTCACTAAGCGAGCATATTGTATAGTCCGCCTGCTTCCCGTCTTCCACCTGCTGCCCGAGCGGATTGTAATAACAGGTGGCAATTCCTGCCGCCCTGCCTCCGCAGATATCTGAGGACAGTGAGTCCCCCACTGCTATTGCCTTTTCCTTATTAAAATCCGGAATGCGTGTAAACACAGCCTCATAATATCTCACATCCGGCTTGGCATAACCAATATCTTCGGAAACAAATATGTCCTTAATATACGGTGCCAGGGGGCAGCCTGCCACACGTCGTCTGTTCACAAAGCTCACGGCATTGGTGATTATGTACTGTCTTGCTCCCATCCCGTCAAGCTTCTTAACAGTCTCCAATGCCTCCGGCATCATAATAGAGCACTCACTGAGATTGTTAAGATACCTTTCGTTAACTCTATCGGCATCAATATCCCGACCGATTGCCGCGCCATACCTTCTGAACCTCTCAACCACCAGGAATTCCTTGGTTACCTTCCCCTCGTTGAGCTCCTGCCACAGAGCATCATTATAGCTGCAATATAACTTATGGTCCTTTTCATCACAGGGAAGGCTCAGTTCTGACATAGTCTTTTTAAATGCATAGCACTCCGCGGCATTAAAGTCCAAAAGAGTATTATCTGTATCCCATAGTATAATCGAATAGCGCATCAATCATATCCTCTACTTCTATTCTCAATCTAATTTTCTTATAGCTTCCATTACCGTATTATAATCCACGGATACATTTTCAAAAGCCTCTTTGCATCTTTCCTTGTCAACCGGCACTTCATCGCTATGCCTTAAAAGTTCCGTTAAATCACTCGCCGATTTCTCAAGTCTTATAAAAGCAAGATTTGCACAGACTCCTTTTAGTGAATGTGCTGCACGGAATGCTTCATCATAATCTTCTCTTTCTAATGCACTGCATAAATTGTCAAAGCTTGGCTCCGATAAAAATTTTATTACAAATTTTTCGATTATTTCATCCTTGGATATGCGATGTTTGACAGACTCATAGTCTCCTCCTAAAGCATCATAGCACTCCTTTAGTAACATAGTATCTTCCTCCATGCAATTTAATTAATCAAAGTATAAATACCAAACTCAATTCATCCGATTCCGTCCTGCCCGGCAGCTTACTCATCTAATTGCCCATTATAGTAAATCTCTTCTACTTTATTCTTATCTGCCATAAATGCATCCACAATATCAGGGTCAAAGTCCTCACCGCGACCCTTGCTTATAATGCTGTAACATTCTGCAAGAGGCATGGCATCCCTGTAGCACCGCTTTGCCGACACTGCATCGAAGACATCCGCAACCGCCATAATGCGGGCACAGAGTGGTATCTGATTACCGCTAAGCCCCTCCGGATATCCCTTTCCGTTCCATTTCTCATGGTGGTACATTGCAACCTGATATGCCATGTTTTCGTATTCACCGTTAAAAAGGTGCCCAAAGGTATTTTTGATTATCTTTCCGCCAATGACAGGATGCTCCTTCATCTTATCATATTCCTCCGTTGTCAGCCTCCCGGGCTTCTGAAGAATCGCATCCGGAATGCCTATTTTACCGATGTCATGCATTGGAGCCGACTGTACAAGATTATCAAGGAAATCCTTTGTGATAAGATTCTTATATTTTTTGTTTTTCTGCATATTCTTTGCAATGAGGACTGCATAAGCCGAGGAACGTCTGATGTGGCCGCCGGTGTTATCATCCTTGTTTTCAACAAGGGTGGCAAATCCCATTACCATCTCATGGTGATAGTGCTCCAGCCCATGAATAGCCGGATTTTCCATGTTAAGATATATACTTACAGTTACGATTGTAGCTGCCATACAGGTAAGTAATACCTCCGGAAACATTATCTGCACTGTCATTATCAGAATTATACAGACCAATGTGGTAGCCAGGCTCTGTCTCTTTCGGGCAGGTATGCTTCTGTACTTTGCAATGATAACTACTACCGTCATAAGGCAGTATACTGCGACGCAGATAAAACATGCGTAGACTGCACTTCCCATTGAGTAATTCGTAAATTCACCCTGTTCAAACCTAAGCTCAGGAAGAAATACTATTGTCTGGCAAATTGCGATAATACATGGAAGTATATAGGCTGCATTAACCCATTTCCTTTTTGGTATGCCGATTGTTACTGATACCCAGTACCAGAATAGCAGAGTAACATATATCTCGTATGAAACATACATACCGAGATGTAGCAGCAGATTAACAAGTCTTGGAATCTGCTCCGTATAATTAATCGTACACGCTGTAATTCCGTCAAAAAGCACTGCCAGCTCCGATACAATTAAAAAGGCATCAAATACACGATTACAATTTGATTTTCTGGTAAGTTTGTTGAGGTTATTCCCCTCTCTGATGTAATTTATTCCAATATAAATCAGAATCAGCATACATATAATCTGTGTTTTACACCATTGCAGGATAATCATAGGCATCTCCTTAGTATCATTAATAAAGACATAATACATCATAGCACATAGAGGTTCTCTTTTCAATGGCGATCCATCCTGCGTCAGTGCAAACGGCGGAGGAAGCATTATACTTCCTCCGCCGTATACTTCTTCTAGTGGCAGTGTCCTCCGCATTTACTGCAATCACCGCCGCACTGCAGCGATTTTCCATTTTTCTTGTCACGAACCATGCTTCTGATTACCAGTGCTATAACAGCAATCAGTACTATTCCAACAACTATACTTGCCATATTATTTTTTCTCCTTATAAGGTCTGAACATCAGATACAATATTACAATTATAAACAGGAACGCTACCACGGTTCCCACACCGAAAGCTCCGGTTGCAACCAGTGTTCCAATCTGGTAAATGCACATTGCAACCACATAGGCCAGCACGCACTGATAGCCGATTGCAAACCAGAACCATTTTGCATTGTTCATCTCACGCTTAATTGCACCCATGGCTGCAAAACATGGTGCACAAAGAAGATTGAATACAAGGAAGCCGTAGGAAGCAATCGGTGTCATAACTGCTGCAAGATTGCCCCAGATTTCCGCACCGTCCTCGGCAACCTCGGCAAAGCCGAATAGAAGTCCGAAGGTTGCAACAACATTCTCCTTGGCAATCAAGCCCGTAACTGCCGCAACTGCCATCTTCCAGCCCTCGCCCGCCTGTGTCCAGCCAAGCGGTGTGAATATCCATGCGATGGCATTTCCTATCTTGGCAAGTATACTGCTATCAAGCTGTTCTGCTTCTAACATTCCGAAACCGCCGTCAACCCAGCCGAAGCTCATTAAGAACCAGAGTACAATGGTTGATAACAGGATAATCGTACCTGCCTTCTTGATAAAGGACCATCCGCGCTCCCACATGCTTCTGAGCACATTGCCGATAGTCGGCCAGTGGTAAGCCGGAAGCTCCATAACGAATGGTGCAGGATCGCCTGCAAACATCTTGGTTTTCTTTAATATAATACCGGAGCAGATAATTGCTGCCGCACCTACGAAATATGCGCTCCATGATACCCATCCGGCATTGTCAAAAAATGCCCCGGCAATCAGCGCAATAATAGGAAGCTTGGCACCACATGGTACGAAGGTTGTGGTCATAATTGTCATCTTCCTGTCCCTGTCATTTTCAATGGTACGGGATGCCATGATGCCCGGCACACCACAGCCGCTTCCGATCAACATCGGAATGAAGGATTTTCCCGAAAGACCGAATTTACGGAAAATACGGTCCATAATAAACGCAACACGGGCCATGTAGCCGCAACTCTCCAAAAATGCTAGGAAGAGGAATAATACAAGCATCTGCGGTACAAATCCTAATACTGCTCCTACACCGGAAATAATACCATCAACAATCAATCCCGTCAACCAGTCAGCACATCCGATTCCCTCAAAGAAGCCCTGTGCTCCCGGAACAATCCACTCACCAAACAAGGTATCGTTCGTCCAGCCTGTAAGCCAGTCACCCATGGTGGTAACCGACACATAATATACTACAAACATCACAAGTGCGAAGATAGGAAGCGCTGCCCATCTGTTGGTTACGATACGGTCAATCTTATCCGAGGTGGTAAGCTTCTCCTTTTTGGATTTTGTCACACAATCGCCGATAATGGAGGAAATGTACTCATATCTTTCATTGGTGATGATGCTCTCCGTATCATCATCAAATGCATCCTCCAGCGCCTTAATCTCGCCAGTTACATCCGGAACGGACTTCATCAACTCCTTAATCTTCTCATCCTTCTCTAACAACTTAATTGCAAAGAAACGTTTCTGCTCCTTAGGTATATCACTAAGTTTTCCTTCAACTACCGAGATAATAGACTCCGCCTTATTGGAAAAGCTATGTACCGGTGTGGCTGCCTGCTTTTTCTCTGCCAGTGCCACAGCCTTTTCCACTGCCTTTTGTATACCCGTTCCCTTGAGGGCTGAGATTTCCACCACTTCACAACCAAGCATATCTCCAAGCTTATCAATATGTATTTTGTCCCCTGTCTTTTCAAGAACATCCATCATATTGACAGCCATCACAACCGGAATGCCAAGCTCCATAATCTGTGTGGACAGATACAGATTTCTCTCTATATTGGTGCCATCAACAATATTGATAATGGCGTCCGGTCTCTCACCTATAAGGTAATTTCTGGCAACCACCTCCTCCAGGGTATATGGGGAAAGTGAATATATACCCGGCAAATCCATAATTATGACATCCTTATGTCCCTTTAATTTACCTTCCTTTTTCTCTACGGTTACACCCGGCCAGTTCCCGACGAACTGATTAGAGCCGGTCAGCGCATTGAACAATGTTGTCTTACCGCTGTTCGGGTTACCTGCTAATGCAATTTTAACTGACATTTTGTTTCTCCTTTTTGTCTAATTTTAGTTAGTTTTTTCTAACTTATGCACAAAAAAAATTATTCCACAACAATCATTTCCGCGTTGACTTTTCTAAGAGACAGCTCATAGCCTCTCACAGTTACTTCAATCGGGTCTCCTAAAGGTGCAACCTTTCTTACATAAATCTCCACGCCCTTGGTAATTCCCATGTCCATGATTCGTCTCTTAACCGGTCCTTCTCCGGTAAGCTTAGTTACCTTCACGGTCTGTCCGCAGGCAATTTCCCTCAATGTCTTCATCTTTTCTTTTCCTTTCTTCTCTCACTTACGGGGGTAACGGCTCATTATCGCGGTATTATATCGTGAGCATTATACCATAATCTTATTGGCCATGTCCCTGCCGATTGCCACTCTCGAATCCTTCACATTGACAATCATATTTCCATCTGTGTGTGAAATAACAGTAACATTCCCGCCCGCCACAAAGCCCAGGTTCTCAAGAAAGCGTCTTGTCTCTTCCTTACCCCCAACCTTCTTAATTGTATTACTGTCTCCGGCTCTTAACATTGATAACGGCATCATTACATCCCTTCTTTCATGTGTAATTGAGAAAAACTTTCTTTTCATGGGTTAGTATATGCTAACTTTTATTAGTTGTCAA
>CAMAKT010000179.1 GCA_945836135.1 uncultured Clostridia bacterium
TATGGGAGAAGCTTAGATGTTCTTGGAACTCTGCTAAGCAACATAGCCATTTCCAACATGGATGTTGGAAAAGATGCAATGCAGACAAGGAAGTCTGCTTTGCATCGGTGGCGAACGGTGATAATATCTTCCAGAGTTCCTAGAACATCTTAGATTCGTACATCGGAACTGCCATGCATAAATATAACACAATATGCATTCAAAATGTAAATTAGCATTTTTTGATACCCTGATATTCCTATTTCAAATTCTTCTGCGCTGTCGCAAGCATCAGTTTAATTCTGTTAAGCTGGTTAACCTCGCTGGCACCCGGGTCGTAGTCAACGGCAATGATATTCGCCTCTGGGTATGCTGCGCGCAGCTCCTTGATGACGCCCTTGCCTACGATGTGGTTAGGCAGGCAGGCGAATGGCTGACAGCACACGATGTTGCCGGCACCGTTATGTATGAGTTCAATCATCTCGGCAGTGAGAAGCCAGCCTTCGCCGGTCTGGTTGCCGAGGGATACCAGTGGCTCTGCAAGCTTGGTCATCTCCTTGATATCCGACGGAGCGGTAAAGCGCTTGCTCTCGGCAAGAGCCTTGCTGGAAGGCTTGCGGAAGAGGTTGATGGCGGTGATTACGGCGTTGCTTATGTGGGCGGCTTTTTTGCTGGTGCCTAGGTTCTCCGCTTTGAAGTTGGAGTTCTCTGCACAGTAGAGCATGAAGCCCATGAGGTCAGGGACAACTGCTTCGGCACCTTCCCGCTCAAGCAAATCTACCAGATAGTTGTTGGCAGCAGGCAGGAACTTCACAAGAATCTCTCCTACAATACCCACGCGAGGCTTCTTGATGTCGAGGAGAGGAAGTTCGTCGAAATCCTTGATTATCTGCTTGATATTCTTGTTGAATTCACGCATGCTGACCTTCGGCTGGACGAGGGATTCAATGACCTTTGCTTTCCATTTCTCATGGAGGGCATTGGCTGAACCCGGCTCTGCCTCATAAGGACGTGTGCGGTACAGTACGTTCATGAAGATATCGCCATATTGTATTGCCATGACAGCCTTTTTAACCATATTAACGCTGTAGGTGAAGCCTGAATTGCTCTCTAAGCCCTGTACACTTAAGGAAATGACAGGGAGGTTAGGGTAACCTGCCTTGATAAGTGCACGGCGGATAAAGCCTATATAGTTGGAAGCTCGGCAGCCACCGCCGGTCTGTGTAATGACAACCGCTGTCTTATTAAGGTCATATTTGCCTGAAAGAATTGCCTCCATAATCTGACCAACCACGATAAGGGATGGGTAGCAGGCATCGTTATTTACATATTTCAGACCTACATCCACAGAGGATTTACCGACATTGTCGAGGACAACAAAGTTGTAACCGCAGGAATTCAGTGCAGGGCCGATTAAGTCAAAATGAATCGGCGACATCTGAGGGCAGAGAATGGTGTAATTCTCACGCATCTCAGGAGTAAACTCTGTTCTGTGGTATGCGCTTGACTCAACATGGCGCTGGTAGTGATTGCGCTCACGAACCTTTATTGCGGAAAGGAGTGAACGGATACGGATTCTGGCAGCGCCGAGATTGTTGACCTCGTCAATCTTGAGTACAGTATATATCTTACCTGCTGAGGTGAGAATATCGTTCACGGCATCGGTGGTTACAGCGTCAAGACCGCAGCCGAAGGAGTTGAGCTGTATCAAATCAATGTTATCCTTGTCGCGGATGAAGCTTGCCGCAGCATAGAGACGTGAATGGTACATCCACTGGTCCATGACAATGAGAGGACGCTCCACTTTGCCCAGGTGGGATATTGAGTCCTCAGTCAGAACGGCAACACCGTAGCTGTTGATGAGCTCAGGAATACCATGGTTAATCTCAGGGTCAACATGGTACGGACGTCCGGCAAGCACAATGGCATGACGCCCTGTCTCCTCCAAGTACTTGAGGGTCTCTTCACCCTTATTCATAATATCCTTGCGGCAGGTCGCCATCTCCTCCCATGCAGCATGGCAGGCTGCTGTTATTTCCTTGGCAGAAATGTTGAATTGTCCGCCTACTTCCTTTGCAAGACGTTTTGCAAGCACCTTTTCATCAGCAAAAGAGAGGAACGGGTTCATGAAAAGTATATTTTCTGACTTGAGTTCTTCCACATTGTTCTTGATATTTTCAGCGTAGGAGGTGACGATAGGGCAGTTGTAATGGTTGTTGGTGTTATCAATCTCCTTGCGTTCATAAGGAATACAAGGATAGAAGATAAACTTAATACCCTGCTTGATAAGCCATGTCACATGTCCATGGGCAATCTTGGCCGGATAACATTCCGATTCACTTGGAATGGACTCAATGCCAAGTTCATATATCTTACGGCTGGATTCAGGCGATAATATTACGCGGAAGCCCAGCTTGGTAAAGAATGTATACCAGAACGGATAGTTCTCGTACATATTGAGTACACGAGGAATACCCACAACACCGCGAGGTGCTTCGGTAATCTCCAGAGGCTCGTAGGAGAACAGACGCTTGTTCTTATATTCAAAGAGATTAGGAACGTGGTCCTTGTTCTTTTCCTTGCCAATACCACGCTCACAGCGGTTGCCGGAGATAAACTGGCGTCCACCGGAGAAACGGTTGATAGTAAGCAGACAACTGTTGGTACAACCCTTGCAGCGTGCCATTCTCGTCTCATATGTAAGCTCATTAATCTTGTCGATGGAGAGCATGGTGGACTCAGACTGGCCGTCATAGCGCTCTCTTGCCACCAGTGCGGCACCGAAGGCTCCCATTATTCCGGCGATGTCAGGACGTACAACCTCAACTCCGGTAATCTTCTCAAGACTTCGAAGAACAGCATCATTGTAGAAGGTGCCACCCTGTACAACGATGCGGTGTCCTAAGTCCTTAGGGTCGGATATCTTGATAACCTTATATAATGCATTTTTGATAACGGAGTAGGCAAGACCTGCCGAAATATCGGCTACGGTTGCGCCTTCCTTCTGGGCCTGCTTAACCTTGGAGTTCATGAACACGGTACATCTTGTTCCAAGGTCAATAGGATGCGGTGCGAAAAGAGCTTCCTTTGCAAAATCCTCAACGGAGTAGTTAAGTGACTTGGCGAAGGTCTCAATGAATGAACCGCAGCCGGAGGAGCAGGCTTCGTTGAGCTGCACGCTGTCTACGGTGTTATTTTTAATCTTGATGCACTTCATATCCTGACCGCCGATATCGAGAATACAGTCAACGGCAGGGTCAAAAAATGCAGCGGCATAGTAGTGGGATACTGTCTCAACCTCACCCTCATCAAGCATAAGGGCAGCCTTAATAAGCGCTTCACCATATCCGGTGGAGCAGGAATGTACAATATGTGCGTTGGCAGGCAGCTTGGTGTATATGTCCTTGATTGCCCTTATAGCGGTGGCAAGAGGACTTCCGTTATTGCTGCTGTAGAAGGAGTAGAGAAGTGTTCCTTCCTCACTGACTAAGGCTACTTTGGTGGTGGTGGAACCTGCGTCGATTCCAAGAAAGCAGTTGCCCTCGTAGAACTCAAGGCTGCTCTTAACTACACAGTGGCTGTCATGACGCTTGCAGAAAGCCTTGTAATCCTCTTCGGATGCAAATAAAGGCTCCATACGCTCAACTTCAAAGTCCATTTTAATTTTGTTATGTAATTTCGTAATAAGAGAATCGATAGCAATCTCTACATCCTCCTTGGCTGTCATGGCTGAACCTACAGCGGCAAAGAGATGGGAATGTTCCGGTGCAATAATATTCTCCGGTCCCAGATTAAGAGTGCGGATAAAGGCATTCTTAAGCTCTGACAGGAAGTGGAGCGGACCGCCTAAGAAAGCTACATTTCCGCGGATTGGCTTGCCGCAGGCAAGACCGCTTATGGTCTGGTTCACAACCGCCTGAAAAATGGAAGCGGACAAATCTTCCTTCGTTGCGCCCTCATTGATGAGAGGCTGGATGTCGGACTTGGCAAATACACCGCAGCGCGCAGCAATAGGGTATATTGCATTATAGTTCTTGGCATATTCGTTAAGCCCCGATGCATCGGTCTGAAGAAGGGATGCCATCTGGTCAATAAAAGAACCTGTACCTCCGGCACAGATACCGTTCATACGCTGGTCAACACCATTGGTAAAGTAGATAATCTTTGCATCCTCACCGCCAAGCTCTATGGCAACGTCTGTCTGAGGTGCGTAATCACTAAGCGCCGTGGATACGGCTACAACCTCCTGTGTAAAAGGAACTTCAAGATGGTTGGCAAGGGTAAGACCGCCGGAACCTGTGATTACAGGGTGAACGGATATGGAGCCTAACTGCTCCTTGGCCTTAACAAGAAGATTAGCCAGGGTCTCCTGGATATTGGCAAAATGCCTTTCGTAATCGGAAAACAATATATTGTTATCTTTATCAATAATTGCAATTTTGACTGTGGTTGAACCTATATCAATTCCAAGTCTGTATTCGGATGTCATCATGAGAATACATCTCCTTTGTCATAAATATATCAGGGCGTCAAAGCCCTAAGTATGTACAATTATAGTATAATTTTTTTGAAATATCAATACCAACTGTGATTGACAAAAAACGTAAAAAAAATTATACTTAAAATGTTTGCATACTATATATCAAAGGAGTCTGTATGTACAATATTTTTTTGAGCGCCGAACATCACGGAACGGTGCGTAAGAGTGAGATTGAGCCGGGCTGCTGGATTGCCATGACAGCACCTACGGCAGAAGAACTGCAGATTGTGTCAGAAGCGTGCAATATCCAGTTAGAGGATTTGAGAGCCGCATTGGATGACGAGGAGAGGTCGCGTATTCAGGTAGAGGATGATTATACCCTTATACTTGTGGATATTCCTGTGATTGAGGAGAGAAACGGCAAGGACTGGTACGGAACCATACCGCTTGGTATTGCAGTTACTGATAATCAGATTATTACGGTATGTCTTGAAGATACACCGGTTCTGACCGGATTTATGGACGGAAGGGTCAGGGACTTTTTCACATACAAGAAGACAAGATTTATTTTGCAGATATTGTATAAGAATGCCACGCTTTTCCTTAATTATCTGAGGAATATTGACAAGAGAAGCGAGTCTTTGGAGCAGAGGCTCAGGGAGGACCAGAAGAATAAGGAACTTTTAGAGCTTCAGGAACTTGAGAAGTCCCTGGTGTACTTTACTACATCCCTTAAGGCTAACGAGCTTGTTCTGGAGAAACTGTTTAGAATTGATAAGATTAAGAAATATCCTGAGGATGAAGACTTGCTGGAGGATGTTATTATCGAGAATAAACAGGCCATCGAGATGGCAAATATATATAGTGGAATTCTTAACGGAACCATGGATGCTTTTGCGTCCATTATTTCGAACAATCTGAACCAGTCCATGAAGTTCCTTGCAACAGTCACCATTGTGTTGTCAATTCCGACCATGGTGGCCAGCTTTTACGGAATGAATGTCTCTTCGGAGGGTATGCCTTTCGCGGACAACCCTTTCGGATTTTTGATTGTTATAGGTTTTTCGATTCTTTTGTCCCTGATAGTTTCCATTATTTTCTGGAAAAAGGATTTATTTTA
>CAMAKT010000180.1 GCA_945836135.1 uncultured Clostridia bacterium
CCCGCGACCCCCTCCTTGGCAAGGAGGTGCTCCACCGCTGAGCCACTCGCGCATTGTAATGACATTGCAGCATTCGCTGCAAAAATCTGCAATATTCAGTTTTCACTGAGAGCGCGAGACGGGAATCGAACCCGCGACCCCCTCCTTGGCAAGGAGGTGCTCCACCGCTGAGCCACTCGCGCATACTGTCTTGTAAGATGCTTGCTCTCACAGGCACATGTAGAATATTACTATATGTGCCTGAAAAAGTCAAGCAGAAAATTAATTTTTTTTATGCCAGCAGAGTTTCCATCTCATCAAGCAGTCCCTCGAATACTTGAAGCCCCATCTTAACTGCATCCGGCTTGGACATATCCACTCCTGCAATCTTAAGAAGCTCGATTGGATAGTCGGAACCGCCGCTGGATAAGAACTTCATGTAGCGGTCAACCGCAGGCTGTCCCTCCTTAAGTATCATCTGTGCAATAGCCATCGCTGCCGAGAAGCCCGTAGCATACTGGTATACATAGAATGGTGTATAGAAGTGTGGTATTCTCGCCCACTCAATTTCAATGTCCTTGTCCACGCACATATCCGGTCCGAAGTACTGAAGATTAAGATTGTAGTATACCTCATTAAGTGCCGAAGCGGTCAGGGTCTTGCCGGACTCTGCCATCTCATGTGCAATCTTCTCAAATTCCGCGAACATGGTCTGTCTGTATACGGTTCCCTTAAAGGCTTCAAGGAAATGATTGATAAGGTAAGCCTTTTCCTTCTTGTCAGATGTATTATTGATAAGGTGGAAATTCAGCAACGCCTCATTACAGGTGGAAGCTACCTCCGCCACAAATATTCTGTAACCTGCGTAGGTATACGGCTGGGCATTGTCAGACTTGTAGCTGTGTATTGCATGTCCCATCTCATGTGCAAGTGTAAATACGGAGTCAAGGCTGTCCTGATGGTTGAGAAGAACATACGGATGTGTTCCGTTAGGTCCCCAGGAATAAGCACCGCTTCTCTTGCCCTCATTCTCATACACATCTATCCAGCCGCCGTTAAAGCCCTTGTCGAGAATCTCAATATAGTCCTTACCCAAAGGTGCCAGTCCTTCTTTTACCATCTTCTTAGCATCTTCGTATGGTATATCTACCTTGTAGTCGCTTACCATGGAAGCATACACATCATACATATGAAGCTCGTCAAGTCCCAGCGCTTTCTTACGAAGCTTCACATATCTGTGCATAAGAGGAAGACCTTCATGTACTGCTTCGATTAAATTATTGTATACAGAGGTAGGAATATTGCCACCAAACAGATAGGACTCCATGCTTGAATCAAACTTTCTTGCCTTTGCCCTGAAAATATCACCCTTAACCTCTGCCTCATAGTTGGCAGCAAGGGTATTTTCAAACCCCTTGAAAGCTGTATACATTGCCTTGAAAGCATCCTGTCTTACCCTTCTGTCATTACTCTCAAGGAGCTTGCCGTATCTGCCATGTGTAACCGCAACCTCCTCGCCGTTTTCATCCTTGATGGTGCCTAACTTGATATCGGCATTGTTAAACATACCGAAGGTTTTCTTAGGACATCTCAGAACATCTCCTGCTGAAGCCATCATAGCTTCCATCTCAACAGTGAGTGTATGTGCCTTTTCGCGGGTAATATACTCTAATTTCTTTTCATAGAGCTTAAGACCCTCACATTCTTCAATATACTTTCTGATTGTATCCTCAGAAACAGCCAGAATCTCCGGCTCAATAAAAGATGTGTTCTCTGACAGCTTGACGCTCAGCGTCTCTGCCTCTCCCGCCAGTGCCTGAGACTGTGCATTGGTTGTATCCTGGTCGTATAACTGGTGCGAATAGCAGTATACTCTCTCATGCAGAAACTCTATCTCATCACACAGCTTAAAGACCTCCAGCAAAGTATCTGCACTCTCGCATACTCTTCCCTTGAAGCCTGCCATCTTATCGCAGAGCTTAGACAGCTTGTCATACTCGGCCCTCCAGTCTTCCACTGTAGGATATATATCCTCCAGATGCCATGTATACCTGCTGTCAGCTTCTTCTCTTTTTAAAACTTTATTTGCCATTGTATCCTCCTTGAGTTAATATATTAATAATATATACCACATCAAATGCAAAAACAAGGAAATAAAAAATGAGTCTGAAAGAAATAATTTCTCACGAAAAAATGAATGAGCTTATAAAGCTTTGCAATCAGGATTCTTTTAATAGTTATGAACCATATATAGATTTTGATGTACCGACATGTCCTGTTCAGATAATGAAAAGCACACCGCTTTTGAACAATTCCGGCATCAGCCTGTACAGTGACCAAAATACATCTGCGCTGTATCTGCTCTCCCACAGCAATGAGCTCATAGGCTTCTGCTCCGCCTTTTCCTATATGGACAAAGACAACAGCATTATCTATGAGCTTTCGGTGATGATTACGCCTGCTTACAGAAGGCACCGGCTGGGCACATTTATATTATCTGAAATGATATCCGAAATAACAGAATCTCATATCGCTTTAATGAAGGATACCGCCATCCATGACTGCCCTGCATTCCTGCTGCTTGCCGGCAGCAATGAATATTTCGCACAGCAAAACGGCTTCGAGTACTCCCACAGCGAACATTTCATGCAGAGAGAGCCTTTTTCCCTTCTGAAAAAATCCTCCGGTGTTTCAAATATGGCCGGAAGCTCTCCCTGTACGCTATCGGTAAAACGCCGCGTCTGCCGCGAACAGAGGCGCTATATCTACAGACTTTTTGCAGAGGGCACAAGCGCAGCCAGATGCACCGTATATGATTGTTCGGATTACATCAATATAGCCAATGTATATACCAACAAAGCTTTCCGGGGCAGGGGGCTGGCAGGCTGCCTCATTGACTGCGCCGCCAAGGATTTCCCCGACAAAAAGCTGTTGCTTCAGGTATCCGGCAGCAACACCGCGGCCATACACGCCTACACCAAGGCGGGCTTTGAATTTATCAAGACCTACGATTACTACAAAGCGGAGCTGTAGATTTCTTCGTTTTTTCTTCTCGTTTTTTTACTTTAAGCCCTTGATAAAAGGAATCAAGCAGAGAAGCACAACGATACCAACAATTCCGATTACAATTCCGGCAACCATATGGCTCCATACCATTGTAAGGCACATACCAACGCCCAACAGCAAGGCTCCTATAATTCCGATTAATATTGCACCTATGGCTTTGCCTGATGGTTTAATCGGTCCTTTGTTTTCCATTCTTCTCCATACAAATACCATAATCAGCAGCACAACTGCTCCAATCACTCCCATAATAACACCCGGTCTGAATTCTTGCTTTCTGTTCTGCGGCTAATCGTTCTCTTGCTTCCTCCACAGACTCGCCTTCCTTAGTTAAAAAACTGTCTACGAATTTATCCGCAATTTTATTGAAGCCTCCGACTACTCCATCCTCGATTTTCTTATAACCGCCTACTACACCTTCCTCAATCTTCTTGTAGCCACCCACTACATTCTCCGCGATTTTTTCATTTACTTCTACCAACTTTGATTTTGCCATAATCCTAATCTCCTTCTGAAATTTATTTTGTTTGATTTTATGATGCAAAAATACTATACTTTTGTTTATTCTTTGTTTGACTTTTGTTTGAGAATTATTAATTCAAAAAAATGAGGCAGCCTACGCTACCTCTTCATAATCACAATATCATTGCACCGGTGCAATTTTTATATTTTTTATTAACCCTGAATTATTCACGGCTGTGCCGTGAATAATTCAGGGTAATTTATATTTTGAGATAAATATAGCACCGGATTTGTTATGATTAATTCTCAAAATGTATGTTTATTTTACTAAAGCGCTATGATACAATGATTTTATAAGAATAGCCGGGGAGATTTACACTATTCTCCCCGGCTCCCGATAACCTATCTGATTTTAACAACCTTCGAAACTTTAAAATATTATAAAATCAACTCATTCGTGAAAGCTCTGACAGTCAAAAAATTCCTCCGCCGTCCCGAAAAAGCATTCAAGTTTCCCGTCCTTTACCACCAGAATGTCCGTAGCCACTGCCCGGATAAATGCCTCATCGTGGGAGACAAACACAAGTGTTCCTTCATATTCGGAGAACATCGCTTCCAACGCCTCCACAGATTCTATATCCAGAAAATTCGTAGGCTCATCCAGAATCAGCAGATTAACTTTATCCACAAAAAGTCGTGCAAAGGACAGCTTTATTCTTTCTCCTCCGGATAGGACACTGACCTTCTTTTTCATATCCCTTGCGGAAAGCAGTAGACGTGACAGAATAGTTCGTGCCACCTCCTCCTTCTGGACGCTCACCTCCATCACATTTTCAAGCACAGTCCTTTCATAGTCAAGCATAGCTAGATTCTGGTCTAACAGACCGATGGAGGCCTTGGGAACTACCCGGATACAGCCGCTGGTTAACGGCATTTGTTTCTGTTCACGCAGGCTGTCTGTAATAAGGTTAAGCAGGGTAGTCTTTCCTGCGCCGTTATCTCCCACAATCGCAACACGACTTCCCTTGGCAATCCTAAAGGAAGCATCCTTAAAAATCTCCCTGCCATCCTCATAAGCAAAACTGATATTCTCACCACTTATCACTATAGGATTTTCCGGCGGGTCTGTGAGGCGGAAATCAGGACGAATGTTTGGTGTCTGTCTCGGCTTTTCCTTTACCTCCATATGGTCAATCCGCTTTTTTACATTCTTTGCGCTTCTCTCCATGCTTTGTGCCTTGCATTCAGGCTTTCTGAGGGCAATAAAGTCTCTCATCTTCGCTTCGCTGGAAGAGATTTTCCTTGGCTTTTTTTCAATCGTTTTTGCTTTCTCTTTCTTTGCTGCATAGACTTTTTCCAGACGTTTTTTCTCGGCTGTATACTGTTCATATTCATCCCATTGACGCTTGACTCTTGCCTGTTTCTGCATGATATAAGCATCATAATTTCCGTCGTATTCCGTAAGCTTTCCTTCCGAAATTTCTACGATTCGCGTACACAGCTCATTTAAAAGCGACCTGTCATGGCTCACTAAAATCATGGTGTCAATACATTTAAGACGTTCCTTTAACAGGCTGATTCCCTTAATGTCAAGATTGGTTGTGGGTTCATCAAGAAATACAAGCTGCCTGTCACTGCCAAACATCTCTGCCAACCGTATTCGCGTATCCTCCCCACCGCTTACCTTCTCCTGCCATATTTTATTCTTGACCTTCATTGCCTTTATTTCTTTTCCGTCCAGCTCCTCCGGCATCCAGCCCTCCGAAAACTGTTTTAGGAAAAAGGCATCGCACCGGATATCCACCATTCCTACATCCGGGGTAAGCTCTCCGGCCAATACTCTAAGAAGTGTAGTCTTTCCCACGCCGTTTGCGCCCACAATCCCCACACGCTCACCCGCATATACGGAAAATCGTTCAAAATCCAATACTTCCTGCTCTCCGAATTTGACAACAATGTTCTCTGCTTTTATCAACTGCTTTTCTGACATAAAAAAATCCCTCCTTTTTCAAAGAGAGATTATCTGTCTGCCCACGTTTTCCCC
>CAMAKT010000181.1 GCA_945836135.1 uncultured Clostridia bacterium
GCAGAATGCCCGCAAGGCTTCACGAAGTCTCGCCAGACTTGGCACAACCAAAAAGAATGATGTTCTTAATGCAGTGGCAGATGCCATCAGAAAAAATGCAGATTATATTCTTTCCGAGAACAGTAAGGATGTTAATCGTGGAGAAGCCGAAGGTATGAAAAGCGGACTTTTAGACAGGCTGACCCTTACACCGTCAAGAATTGATGCAATGGCAGAAGGTGTATGTCAGATAGTGGCACTAGATGACCCGATTGGTGAAGTTCTTTCCATGAAGAAACGTCCTAACGGACTTATGATTGGAAAAAAGAGAGTACCGCTAGGAGTAATTGCGGTTATATATGAGTCACGTCCGAATGTGACGCTTGATACTTTCGGATTATGTTTTAAGACAGGAAATGCCGTTATTCTAAAGGGCGGAAGTGATGCTATACATTCCAATACAGCTATTGTGTCGGTTATCAAGAAGGCACTTAAGGAAAATGGAATAGACGAAAATGCAATCCAGCTCGTGGAGACAACGGACAGGACAGCCGTGAAAGAATTACTTACAATGAATGAATATATCGATGTAATTATTCCACGTGGCGGTAAAGGTCTTATTAAATATGTTGTGAATAACTCCACGGTTCCTGTAATTGAGACCGGAACGGGCAACTGCCATATCTATTTGGATGCTTCGGCGGATTTTGACATGGCACTTGATATAATTGAGAATGCAAAAACACAGCGTGTGGGAGTATGTAATGCCTGTGAATCACTGGTAGTACATAGCAGCATAGCACAGGAATTTGTTCCGAAGCTGGTAAATCGCCTCAAGACTCATAATGTGGAAATACGCGGTGATGAGCGTGCAGTGAATATTGATTCTTATATTATTCCGGCAACTTTGGAGGATTATGCAACGGAATATCTTGACTATATTATTTCTCTTAAGACAGTTGACAGTATGGATGAGGCGATAGAACATATCAATGCTAACAATACCGGTCATTCTGAATCAATTATTACAAATGACTACAGCAATGCACAGCGTTTTCTTGATGAAATTGATGCAGCATGTGTCTATGTCAATGCCTCCACAAGATTTACCGATGGCAATGAATTCGGCTTCGGCGCCGAGATTGGAATAAGCACCCAGAAGCTTCATGCCAGAGGTCCGATGGGATTAAATGAACTGACCACTACAAAATACGTTATTTATGGTAATGGTCAGGTTAGAAAATAGTTATATATAAAGGAGATTTATGGAAAATACAGAATACATGAACAGACTCGCTCCTGTTGCGGACAATATGCCTAATACGGAGCCGGACAGGCAGCGGGCATATATGGCGCTTCTAAAAAAATATTTTTCTGAGCTGTCAATTAAGCTTGGCAGACCACTTACCATGTGTACGGTGACTTTCGGCTGTCAGATGAATGCACGCGACTCGGAAAAGCTGTCGGGAATACTTAAAGAAATAGGTTTTATTTCAACAGAATCCGAAAATGCAGATTTCGTTATATATAATACTTGTACAGTTCGTGAAAACGCCAACAATAAGGTGTATGGTCATCTGGGCGTACTGGGCAATTACAAGAAAAAGAACCCTAATATGATGATTGCCCTCTGCGGATGCATGATGCAGGAACCACAGGTGGTTGAAAAGCTTAAGGAATCCTACCGCTTTATTGATATTATTTTTGGAACACATAATCTGTATAAGCTGGCTGAGCTTATCTATAATCGCATCGAAACAGAAAATATGGTAGTTGAAGTTTTAAAGGACAGCACCGAGATTGTTGAGGAACTTCCGGTTGACAGAAAGTATCCTTTTAAGTCCGGTGTTAATATTATGTTCGGATGCAATAATTTTTGCAGCTACTGCATAGTTCCTTATGTCCGCGGCAGGGAGAAAAGCCGTACACCGGAGGACATAATATGTGAGATTGAAAAGCTTGCTGCCGACGGGGTGAAGGAGGTTATGCTTCTCGGACAGAATGTTAATTCCTACGGAAAGAACCTTGCCAACCCTGTTTCCTTCGCAGAATTGTTGAAAATGGTGGAAAAGGTAGAAGGAATAGAGCGCATCAGGTTTATGACCTCCCATCCGAAAGATTTGTCCGAAGAGCTTATTGAAGTTATGGCTCATTCTAAGAAGATATGCCGCCATTTTCATCTTCCTCTTCAATCGGGAAGCGACAAGTTGCTCAAGGTTATGAACCGCCATTATACCAAAGAGCGCTATCTTGAGCTGGTTGATAAACTTAAGAGCGCAATGCCGGATATATCACTTACGACGGATATCATTGTGGGATTTCCGGGCGAGACAGAGGAAGACTTTGAGGAAACATTAGATGTAGTTCGAAAAGCAGGATTTGACAGCGCCTATACGTTTATTTATTCCAAACGAACCGGAACACCTGCTGCAGTCATGGACAATCAGGTTGACGAAGTGGTTGTCAAGAACCGTTTTGACAGGCTGCTTGCCGTTGTCAATGAAATTTCACACAAGCTTTCCTTCCGCTTTGAGGGTAAGGATATGGAGGTCCTCGTGGAAGGACCTGATGACCATGATGACAGGCTTTTAACAGGAAGAATGGGCAACAATATGCTCGTCCATTTCCCTGGTGACCGTTCACTTATCGGTCAGATTGTCAATGTTCATCTTGACGAATCCAAGGGTTTTTATTACATGGGCACCATGATTTAAAACGATAATCAGAGAACAGGAGATATCAGTAATGCCAGCCTTTTCACCTATGATGCAGAAATACTTAGAAACCAAGGAGCAGTACAAGGATTGTGTGCTTTTTTACAGATTGGGCGATTTCTATGAGATGTTTTTTGACGATGCGGTAATGGTGTCGAGGGAGTTAGAACTGACGCTGACCGGAAAGGACTGCGGACAGGAGGAACGTGCGCCAATGTGCGGCATACCGTTCCACGCAGCAGATACTTATATTAACAAGCTTGTTGCAAATGGTCACAAAGTAGCAATCTGTGAGCAGGTTGAAGACCCTAAGCTTGCAAAGGGTCTGGTTAAGCGCGAGGTTATCCGCGTTGTCACTCCGGGAACCAATTTTAATCCTTCAGCTTTGGAGGAAGGAAAAAATAATTATATTATGTGTGTTGTTTATCTTGGAAATGTTATCGGAATATCCGTATCTGACATTACAACAGGTGAATATCTTGTGACAGAAATACACACAGAAAGAGAACTTTTTGATGAAATCAATAAATTTACTCCTTCAGAGCTGATATGCAACGAGCCATTTTTGTTGAGCGGAATTTCTATTGACGATATTAAGGCGAGACTTAATATCTCCGTTTCGTCTCTTCAGCCATACTATTTTGATGATGAGCTGTCAAAGAGGATACTGTTGGAACATTTTAAGGTGGCAGATATTGATGGACTGGGACTTCGGGATTATCAGACGGGCTGTATAGCAGCGGGGGCGCTTCTGCAATATCTGTATGAGACTCAGAAAAGCTCTCTGCCGCATTTAACCCATATTACGCCTTACGCTGTCGGCAAATATATGATAGTTGACAGCTCCACAAGAAGAAATCTTGAGCTTACGGAAACACTGCGCGAAAAACAGAAGAGGGGCTCACTTTTATGGGTGCTTGATAAGACCAAGACAGCAATGGGTGCAAGAAAGCTTCGCCAGATGCTGGAACAGCCTCTTGTGGTTCAGGAGGATATCATACGCCGTCAGGAAGCAGTAAGCTTTCTAAAGGACGATGTCATAACCAGGGAGGAGCTAAGGGAATACTTAAACCCTGTATATGACCTAGAACGTCTGATAGGACGAATCAGTACCAAATCGGCATCCCCTAGGGACTTAATTGCCCTTAAAAGCTCTCTTTCGATGCTTCCGCATATCAAATATCTTATTCGTGAATGCAAAATCGAACTGCTGGCAGGAATACATGAGAACATAGACGAGCTGGCTGATGTATGCAGTCTTATAGAGAGTTCCATAGTTGACGAACCGCCAATTACTATCAAGGACGGCGGTCTGATTAAGGAAGGCTTTAATGAAGAGATTGATCGTCTAAGAAAGGCCAAGACTGAGGGTAAGAACTGGCTTGCTGACCTTGAAACCCAGGAGAGGGAGAGAACCGGAATTAAAAATCTCCGGATTAAATTTAATAAAGTATTCGGCTATTATATTGAAATACTTAATTCTTTCCGCGGTGAAGTGCCGGATGATTACATCCGCAAACAGACACTTACCAATGCCGAACGCTATTCCACTCCTAAGTTAAAAGAATTAGAGGACATTATCCTCAATGCAGAGGACAAGCTTTTTTCTCTTGAATATGATGTGTTTGCTGATGTGAGAGAGCAGATTGCAGCTCAGGTAATCCGTATACAGCAGACTGCAAGCGCCATAGCTTCATTGGATGTGCTTGCATCTCTTGCTGCAGTTGCCGAACAGAATAATTATGTACGACCTAAGATTAATACCAAGGGTGTCATTGATATCAAGGACGGAAGACATCCTGTTGTGGAAAAAATGATTCCGAACAATATGTTCATACCTAATGACACCTATCTTGACAACAATAAAAAAAGAGTTTCCATAATAACAGGTCCTAATATGGCAGGTAAATCCACATATATGAGACAGACCGCGCTTATTGTTTTGATGGCTCAGATAGGCTCCTTTGTACCTGCAAAATCAGCAGATATCGGTCTGGTGGACAGAATATTTACCCGAGTGGGAGCATCGGACGATCTTGCCAGCGGGCAGAGTACTTTCATGGTGGAGATGAACGAGGTAGCCAATATACTTCGCAATGCCACCTCAAACAGTCTTCTTGTGTTAGACGAAATCGGACGCGGAACCAGCACCTTCGATGGTCTTAGTATCGCATGGTCTGTTGTGGAGCATATCAGCAATCCTAAGCTGCTTGGTGCCAAAACACTTTTTGCAACCCATTATCATGAGCTTACCGAGCTTGAGGGAACCATTGATTCAGTGAATAACTACTGTATTGCCGTTAAGGAGCAGGGTGATGACATTGTGTTTCTGCGTAAAATCGTTACCGGAGGTGCTGACAAGAGTTACGGAATACAGGTTGCTAAGCTGGCGGGAGTTCCTGACAGTGTCATAAACCGTGCCAAGGAAATTCTTGCCGATCTGGTGGATGCGGATATTTCCGCAAAGGCAAAAGAAATAGCAATGTTAGGAGCTGCTAATGCAAAAAGCAGCAAACGTAAAAGCTATAAACCTGATGATGTGGATCTTGAACAAATGACCTTATTTGACGCAGCAAGTGATAATGACATCATTGACGAGCTTAAGAATCTCGATATCGGAAATCTGACACCTATAGAAGCTTTAAATACGCTGTACCGGCTTCAGAATAAAATAAAAAACCGCTGGAGCATGTAATAATATTATTTGGAGAGGAAGACTGACGCAATGGCACAGATTACCATTTTAGACCAGAATACAATTAACAAAATAGCTGCGGGTGAAGTAATAGAACGCCCGGCCTCTGTAGTTAAAGAGCTGGTGGAGAATGCCATTGATGCGGGAGCT
>CAMAKT010000182.1 GCA_945836135.1 uncultured Clostridia bacterium
GTTTACCTTTTCCTTCCATCTCATAGCAAGGATAATCACATCACCGATTATAGTAATAGCTACTGGAAAAAGCATAAAGAGATTGACTGCTTTTCCTACAAAGACCAGATACATAAGGTATGTGAAGACACCGACGAGCAGTAGAGCCACGACTGCTTCAACAGCATGGAAAATTCCGGCATTGGGAATATCGGAGTGATACATAACCGGGATTGCCATGGAAAATGCAATCAGGTATGCAAGGGAGAGCCACAAAAGCGGACGGCTTGAAGCCTCATTGTTCATGGTTGCAGTTTTTATTATCAGGGCGATAATTAACATTCCATATGAGGTGAACTGCACAGGTGGAATTGTGTATTCAGTATGTACCATACCGCCGATGAGAATAACTCCGGCAGTTATGCTAAGCATAAGATAGTTAATCTGTTCGTGAATGGCAGCGTCCCAGGTAAAAAGAGCCTTAAGGTAGTATCTGTTTCCGATAAAAAGCAAACATACAAAAGCTACTAATGACAGGATTGTCACTATATAGACATAGGCATTAAAGCCGTTTGCCATCAGTCGGATATTTTTGTCCATGCAGGATCTGATGATGCTCTGCAGTCTTTCGGCGAAGAGTATCACAAAGTACATAAATACGAACCAGTTGATAAGAAATGAAGATGTATTAACTTTCATTTGTTTTATCTCCTTTTTTGATTTATTATTAATATAAGGATAACACTTATAAAATAGCAATTCAAGGTCAGAAGGAAAATAAAAGGGTTATTTAACGGAGATTAAAAGATGAATTTAAAAGAACGGGCGAAAAAATTAAAAACGGATATTCCGGCGATATTCCTGGCATTA
The DNA here is from genome assembly GCA_945836135.1 of uncultured Clostridia bacterium. Classification (GTDB taxonomy): domain Bacteria; phylum Bacillota; class Clostridia; order Lachnospirales; family Lachnospiraceae; genus CAG-882. The sequence goes on from CAMAKT010000182.1 coordinate 850, forward strand.
AAAGACAAGGATACACCATTGATTGCCAAAATATTTGCCGGAATAACGGTGGCATATGCACTTTCGCCTATTGATCTTGTTCCGGATTTTATTCCTGTTTTAGGATATTTGGATGATGTTATTCTTTTGCCGATGCTGGTGGCATTGACTGTTAAATTAATTCCTGATGATACTATCGAAAGAAGCAGGCAGCAGGCGGAGGGATTGTGGAAAGATGGAAAGCCTAAGAAGTGGTATTATGCTATTCCGATTGTGTTGTTCTGGGTAATTATTTTTGTGCTGATTTTAAAAATTCTTATATAAATATAGTTAATTAAAACATAATTTAATATATAATGTTACAGTTGTGCAGAAGATAAATAATGGAGGTGCAGTATGGTTGAACAATGTATTAGATGCGGTAATACCAAATGGGATAAGAAGGTTGAAAATGATACGATAATATGTCCGCAATGCGGTTATAACTGGAAATATACCAGACTGCCGTTATTTGTATTGACGGGCTGCAGCGGCATAGGCAAGACAACAACCGCCCATGAGCTCATGCTAAATACAACGGAGTTTATTGTATTGGATGCAGATATTTTCTTTAATATAATGCCTCATGAGACCCAGGAGGATTATTTTGAGCAGATTGAGCAGATAGAAAATATTTCGAAGGATATTATGCAGGCAGGCAAGCCTGTCCTTTGGACTATGGCGGGTAATCTGGACAAATTAAATAAAGTATATAACCGTAACTTTTTTTCGGACATATATTGCCTTGCACTGGTATGCGATGAGGAATCTCTTCGGAACAGAATGAGGCAGGGAAGAGGTATTGAGGACGAAGGGTGGATAGAGAGTTCGGTTCAGTATAACAATTATTTTAAGGAGCATGATGCTATAGGTGATATGCCCTTTGATGTCTGCAACACGGAAGGCAAGGAAATAAGGGAAGTTGCGGAAGAAGTAAAAAACTGGGTGCTGGATAAGCTTACAAGGAGTAATTAATGGAGTACAAATACTGTAACAATGAGAATTTTGAAGATTATGCAAGCGGGCGTGTGCTGTATTCTGCGGAAGGGGTGCCGAATTTCCCGGTGCGTCTGATAAATGAGATATTTGGTTATGCATTGGAGTATTCGAGTAAGAAGCATGACCTGTGCGTATATGACCCGTGCTGTGGCGGTGGTTATTCTCTTACTGTTCTGGGGTACTGGCATCAGGATGTGGTAGCAAAGCTGTACGGAAGTGATATTGACGCCAAGATGGTGGAAACTGCTAAGAAGAATCTGGCATTGCTTGGCAGTGAGGGGCTTGACAGGCGTTATACCGAGCTTAAGTCATTGCATGAAATGTACGGAAAGGAATCCCATAGGGAGGCAATGAGAAGCTTGGAAAGGCTCAGAAATAAGCTGACCGCCAATATCCCATCGGAGATATTTGAGGCGGACTGCACCAAGGCGTTGCCTCATATTTCACCGGATATTATCATAACGGATATTCCCTATGGCAACCTGGTTGACTGGAACGGTGACAGTAGTAATCCTTTGCAGGACATGCTGCAACAGTTGGCGGCTATATCCCATAGAGATACTGTGCTGGCAGTTTCCATGGATAAGAAGCAGAGTATAGAGCATCCGTCATGGATTAGAAAGAAAAAGCAGTTAATCGGAAAGAGAAAATTTGAAATATACGTGCATGATATTGCAGTTTTGTCTTAATGGTGTAAAATATAAAGTATGGTAAATTATGAAAGTACAGGTAGATGAATATGAAAATACTTTATTTTGATATATCGGCGGTTTTCATATTGGCAATTCTGCTGATGTCATTGTTTTTTCGTAAAATGCTGAGCGGAAGAGCTAATAAATATCTGGCGTTTCTTCTGGTGGATATTATTATTTCAGCAATTTTAGACTGCTGGGCGGAGGCATATAATGTATGGCTGCCTGCGAAGGAGTCTAATACACTGCTCAGGGAAATCCAGTATTATTGTTATTTCTTGTTTCGAAATGTGACTTTACTTCTTTATCAGCTTTTCGTTTGTGCAGTCACGGATACATGGCATATTCTGGTCAGAAATAAATGGTTGAAGTGGTTGTTTGCAGCACCATATATTCTGATATGCTGTACGCTTCTGTCTAATCCGTTTAATCATCAGGTATTTTATTTTGACGAAAATCTAATTTATACAAGAGGTCCTTTGATTTATATTTTGTATGGAGCATCCTTCACTTACTTTATATTCGGAGTAGTGTACCTTCTCAAGTATAAGAGGATGTTGACCACGGATAAGTTCATAGCATTGATACTGATGTATCCGCTTAATCTTCTTGCGGTGCTCATTCAGCTATTTTATCCGGAACTTATGGTAGAACTGTTCGTTAACTCATTGACAATGCTTCTGGTAACCACTGTGGTACAAAGACCTGAAGAGATGGTTAATCCTATACTAGGAGTGCGAAGCTATGTCGCCTATACCTCGGATATGAGAAAGGCATTTTATATCCGTAAGCCGGTGCGCTTTATTTTTGTAAAGCTGGTAAATTATCATGCGCTTTTTACCTTACTGGGCAATGATACCTACAACACGTTGATGAAAAGTGTCTCATTGGGCTTGCAGACAGTCCACTCAAAGGAGCATCTGCCTATGGATTTGTACTATCTTGAGAATGGATTGTTTGCGCTGGTGTCGGAGAAAGATGAGCCGGAGAAGCTTAAATGTATAGCACAGAGAATTTCTTCCGAACTTGGCAAGGCTGTCCAGCTTGAGCAGCTTGAGCTTGGACTGGATGCCTGTATCTGCATTCTGAGATGTCCACAGGATATAGATAATTATGAAAGACTTATGTCCTTTGGAAATTTGTTTCATAAATACCTCCCGTCAGAAGGAGTGGTCAACGAGTTCTCAAAAGCTGATGACAGACGAGTGCTCCAGCTTCGTAATGATATCGATAGCATAATCTGCAATGCCATTGCAGAAAATCGTTTTGAGATGTACTACCAGCCGATTTATTCCATCAAGGAAAAGAAATTTTTGTCTGCGGAGGCATTGATTCGTCTTTATGATGAGAATTATGGCTTTATTTCACCGGAACTGTTCATTCCTGCGGCGGAAAGAAATGGGACAATTCTTCAGATAGGAGAGTTTGTTTTGAATGATGTCTGTCGTTTTCTTGCGAAATGCGAGAAAAATGGTCTCGGTATTGAGTATCTTGAGCTTAATCTGTCCATGGTGCAGTGTATGCAGAGAAATCTTACTGATAAGGTGCTGTTCTATATGAGAAAATATGGACTTAGGCCGGAGCAGATAAATCTGGAGATTACGGAAACTGCTGCCAATACGGCACAGGACATTGTGGAGGACAATATACAGGCACTTTGGGAACAGGGAATACATTTTTCACTGGATGATTATGGCACAGGATATTCCAATATCAGCAGGATAATGGCTCTTCCCTTCCGTATTGTCAAGTTAGACAAGAGCCTTGCGGATAAGGTAAAGGATTCCCGCACGAAAATCGTACTTAAGAATACGATTAGAATGTTAAAGGAAATAGGAATGGAAATTGTGGTAGAAGGTGTGGAGACACTGGAAGCTCTGCAGCAGTTTACACAGTTGGAATGCGATTTTATTCAAGGATTTTATTTTTCAAAGCCGTTACCGGAACAGGAATTTGTTAAATTTATACAGGAAAATAATATGACAAGTTAGTTAAATGAAGTGAAGTTAATATAATGAAAAATAAAAAAATCGCAGTGGTATTTGCCATTGCAGCGGCGGCATTGTATGCCATTAATATTCCATTGTCAAAGCTGCTTTTAATAAAAGTAGATACAACAATGATGGCTGCATTTCTGTATCTGGGAGCAGGTATCGGAATGCTCATATACAGTGTGGCAGGCAAGCTGGCAGGGAAACAGAAAAAAAGGGAATTATTAACAAGAAAAGAGTTGCCATATACAGTTGCAATGGTAGTACTTGACATAATAGCACCGATACTGCTGATGGCAGGTATCAGCAGAACCAACTCGGCGAATGTATCCCTGCTAAACAATTTTGAAATTGTTGCCACATCGATTATTGCACTTATTATTTTTAAGGAAGTGATTTCCAAAAGGCTGTGGATGGCCATAGGGCTTGTAACATTGGCAAGCATAATTTTAAGCTTTGAGGGGAATGGTGCCTTTGTATTTAATGAGGGCTCATTACTGGTGCTGGGGGCATGCACCTGCTGGGGTTTTGAAAATAACTGCACTAAGATGCTGAGCCATAAGAGCTCGGAAGAAATTGTAATTATCAAGGGCTGTTTTTCGGGGCTTGGAAGCCTTATTGTGGCATTGTTGCTTGGAGAAAGCATACCTACCATGAAATATATTCTGGCGGTGATGCTTCTGGGTTTTGTTGCTTATGGACTCAGCATCAATTTCTATATTATGGCACAGAAAGATTTGGGCGCCGCCAAGACAAGCGTCTTCTATTCCATTGCACCATTTCTCGGCGTAGGATTCAGTATGCTGCTGCTTGGTGAAAAGCCGGGCTTGCAGTTCTACATAGCACTTGCGATTATGGCAGTAAGTACGGTGATGATGGCGAGGGATACGATTAATCAGGAGAAAAGGGACACTTGATTCATGTACGGTAATATTTGCGAAGCAAGAGGGTATCAGAAATGAG